>JACSSB010000046.1 GCA_014879435.1 Phycisphaerales bacterium | reverse complement strand
CGCTCCGGCTTCAACCAAGCAATGCTCAACCGATTTGGTGCGGGAGAAGTGCCCAAAGAGAATTTCCCAAAACCTTGGCGCTTTGGTGATCGTATCGGCGTTTGGAAAAATTTCCGGTTCGGGCCGCAATTTGGCGAGACCTTTGCCGAGTCGCAATTTCCAGTCGAAGCCATCAGTGAACTTTCCAAGCAATCGATCCCTGATCTAAGCGCGGTAGTTCCCGTTCCCAATCCGACGCATAAGGCGCTGTCAGAACTTGCCGCCGACCTCCAAGGGGCAGTATTGCTCAGCCACTCGCAATCAGGACATTTTCCCATGGAAGCGGTATTGCTCAATCCAAAAGGTATTCGCGCCATCGTGGCTGTTGAGCCTGGAACTTGTCGTAGTACCGATTATTCGGATGAGCAGATCGCGCAACTGGCAAAGGTGCCAACCCTCATCCTCTTTGGTGATTACCTGCCTGTTCCCACAGGATTTACCAAGAAGACCTGGCAAGATCGCTTCAATGACTGCAACGCCTACGTAGACCGCATCAAAAAAGCAAAAGGCCAGATCGAGATGATCCACACTCCGAATCTAGGCATCCAAGGAAATAGTCACATGCTGATGCACGACCGGAACCACCTCCAGATTGCCGACATCATTCTGAAATGGGTGGATGCAAACACCGGAGCCGCTAAGAGTGCTGAATGATAAAACGCACATTAAGAGCAGGAAAAATAACCCACTGGTGATTGCTAGCCTTATTGGGGCTTTCAATCGCGCATAAACTCCGTGGGATTGAGCCGCGAATTCACACCATGCAACTTCTGCCGTGAGATGGCAGACATCGCCATCTCACGAAAAGTCTCAAAACGGCGATCTACCGCTTTGCCGTATTAGAACTCCTGCTGCGTAGGCCGCAGGGTGATCTCATTGATGGACACGTTCGCTGGCTGCTCAATGGCGTAGGCCACAGCACGCGCCACCGAATCGGCTGGAATTTCGTTGGCTTCGTAGAACGCCTTCATCGCCGCGCTAGCCTCGGTATCCCTGTTGCCGCCTCCTATCGAGCATCAGCCCTGATCTAATGTGTCAGGTAGAGCTTGCCGGGTGCTCCGCGATTTTCCATATCACGGTGAGCCTGTGCGGCGAGTTCCAGGTCATATGCCTTACTCTCGGGCATATGCAGCCATCCCGCACGAATGCCCGCCAGGATGTCCGATGCACGCCGCTGTAGTTCACCCGGTTCGGTTATGTAGCTAAACACTGAGCCAGCGGCAAGGCGGGTGCAGGGGCCGATCAGATCCAGCGGATTGATCACAGGCGGTGGGCCGGAAGAGGAGCCATAACTTACCGCCGTGCCGCCTCTTGCCAGACCCTTCATCGTCGTGGCCAGCGTTGCGGCGCCGACCGAATCGAATGCCAGATCCACTCCACGCCCATCGGTCAGAGAAAGCAGTTCCTCCAGGAAGGTGTAATCACGTCCATAGTTGATCACTGCATCGGCGCCGACGGCTTGCGCGATGGCCGCTTTGCTCTGACTGGAGGTAGTACCTACTACCCAAGCACCTTGGTGCTTGAGCAGTTGCACCAGTATTTGACCGACGCCACCGGCTACAGCATGAATCAGCACGCGGTCACCGGGTTGGACATTGCGGTATTCATAGGCGAGGTAGTGGGCGGTGATGGCTTGAAACAGCAAAGCCTGATGCGCTGCGAGATTGTCGGGAACGATGATCGTCTGCGTGATCGGGACCACCAACCCACTTGCATAGGAGCCTCGCACGTTGATCCAGGCAACGCGCTGTCCCACAGCAAGCGCTGGGGATGTGCCTTCGCCAAGTTGCTTGATCAGGCCGACACCTTCCAGTCCGGGTGTAAATGGGAATGGAGGCGAAAGCATGCCCTTGCGATGCATGATGTCGAGGAAATTGATACCGGCCGCTTGGACCTGAACCAGCACCTCGCCCGGTCCCGGACGGGGTATTTCGGTCATTGGTTCAACCACAAGCTGTTCAGGGCCGCCAGGAGCCTTGGCGATGACGCGTCGCATTCTGTTGGTATCTTGTGTAGGCATGCTCATTTCTCTTCCAGCCCTTCCACGATATAGGCCCTAGTGTTACCCGAACGATGGCGGATGGGGATGATGGCTTGGTAGGCGGGTGAGTTGTACCAATCCTGGGCCTGAGCCAGGGAGTCGAACTTGATCATGACCAAGCGCCCTTGTGCACCAAAGCCTTCCTTGACATCCAATATGCCGCCACGCACCACGTACCGACCGCTGTAAGGCTTGAAGGTCGATTCGACCTGACTGCTGTAAGGCTTGATACTTTCGGGATCAGTAACCTGGAATTCGGCAACATAATAGGCTGGTTTGGTGGCCGAAGTGGGTGAGGGTGGGGTTTGGGCATGGGCCGACAGATGACTCATGCCGAGCGTCGCACCCAACAAAGTGGCGAATAAGAGTGGTTTCATTTTTTTCATGGCGGTAGCTAGCCTCAAAAGAGTGGATTATTTTTTGGCTAGTTGTTGCTCCAGCGCGGTTTTGGCACGCTCGGCAGCTTGTGGATCGACTTCGGTACGTAAAATCACGATAACCTGTTGCAACTGAGTTTCGCTTAGGCCGACATTCATGCTGATGTTTATGTGCGATTGGAGCTGCGAGCCAACACCTTCCAGTGCCGACAATGCGCCAACGGTTGCCAGCTCGCGCGACGGCCAATCGAGGTTGTCGCGGGCGAAGATTGCACCGAACAGATGCACTTTCAGGTACTCATCAATGGCAGGCGCAAAATCGAACAGAGCACCCTTGACCGGTGCGCCGACCAGCTTGGTTTGATTGGCGGTGCCCGCTTCGAGCATCTGATCGGGTGATGGCAGCGGTCCCGGTGCGCGGCCCACAGAGTCCTTCATACCCTTGGCTTCACGCTGCTGTAGCACAGCCATGAACTCATTCAGAGCGTTTAGGCTGCGTGGAAAGCCAACATAGGCGTACAACTGCACCAGTATTTCCTTGATCTCGTTGATCGTAAGACCGGCATCCAATCCACGATTGAGGGCTTCACGCAAATGCGGCAGGTTACCGGTGGCGGTGAAGGCACCGATAGGCGGGATAGCCTGCTGGCGGGCACTGAGGGTTTGCTGTTGATTCATCGTCGTATCCTTGGTATTGGCTTCGGTTATAGCCGGTTGTGCCCAAGCAGTGGGCACTGCGGCGCCAAGGCCGATGGCGAGCGTCATTGTGGC
>JACSSB010000391.1 GCA_014879435.1 Phycisphaerales bacterium | reverse complement strand
ACGCCAGTACCAAGGGTCAGGCGCAGGGCGTCGCAGACGGACGCGGGATTCCCGCTGTTTCGTGGCGTCTGCGGTGTACGGTGACACCGCATGGCAGACCGAGGTGCTGCGCGATTGGAGGGATCGGGTGCTGCTGCCGCCCCGATTGGGCCGTCTCCTGGTCCGACTCTACTACCGCTATTCGCTCACGTGGACGCGGTGGCTCTCGGAGCATCCGCACTGCGTCCAGAGTGTACGGTGGCTGCTGGATCGGGTAGTGGCGCGGGTTGCCCATCCGACGAGGGAGAAGCGCTGATGGTCTCGACGGCTTCGCTGGGGATTGCTTTGGCGGTGATCGTCCTGGTGGCAGTCGCGCTGATCGGTGCGCGCTTGCGCCGTCCGAGTCGGCGGGAGGCGTGGTTACGCCAAGAGAATATGCCGGAAGACTTGCGATCCGCAAAGCTGGTGGCCAGTGAGCGCTCCTATCGCTGTGAAAAGCCGGTGGCTTTGAGCGGCAGACCGGATCAAGTCTATCGTTTGTCTGATGGAATGCTGGTGGTGGTCGATACCAAGCGTCGCCAGCGGTCGCAGGTGTACGCCGCCGATATTGCCCAGCTTTCAATTTATCGGGTATTGCTCAGCGCGCAGAAGGCGTTTCAGCCGCAGACCTTTGCCGAGCACTCCAGAAGGCGTGCAGTACCAGCGGATGAATCTGTGGGATACGGCGCAGATCGTGGATCTGCACCGCCATTATTGGGCGCTGCGGGATCAGCAGGTGAAGCCGACCGGCGCTAAAGCGGCAGGGTTGTGCCGCCAGTGTGGGCATCGGGCGCGCTGTGCATTGGCGCGGTAAAGGCCGAGAATTGTAAATATCGAGCGACAGCCATTGGCCGAAAACCGATACTTGTCGAGTCATCCACTTTTATTGGAGAGGTATGGTGAAGGATCTTGTACCAACTTTTATCGTGACCGCTATTGCAGTCGTGATGATGCTCATCCAGATCTATCGCAGTAAAAGACAGTTACTTGCCGAGAAGCAGAAGGCCGATCAAACACAAAGAGAAGCGCATCGAGAAATCGCGGCGGTCCAACAGGAAATCTATAGCCTAAAACAGGAGGTGGAGTCGCTTTCTCGATTCAAAGAGATACGTGAGGTTGCCGCGAAGGCAGAGCAAATTCGCAGCTCCATAAAAACCTTGCAGGAGGCTGCGCAATATAAAGCGCAGGCGATTCGTGAGGCCGCTGAGCGCGAAGCCGCTGAAATGCGTACTCGTGCAGTGACTGAAGTTGAGGAAATGCGCAAAAGTGGCCATGCGGATGCCAAGGTTAAGCGCGAACGTGCCGAGGAGATGCTGGCCAATGCGCACCAACAGGCGGACCAGATCATCCAGGATGCCAACCAACGGGCAGAGCAGATCGCGGGTGATGCGTATCGCGCGCTCAAGGAAGCGGATCGATTAAAAGAAGTCGCCACCGCGATGAAAAATGTCATCGAAGGCTATGGTGATCGCTACTTGAAACCGACCTACAGCCTGTTAGATGAACTCGCGGACACCTATGGTTTTGATGAGGCCGGACAGCAGCTCAAGCAGGCCCGCCAGCGTAGTAAATTGATGGTTGAACACGACCGAGCGGCAACCTGTGATTACGTGGAAAAGAACCGTCGCGAGACCGCGATACGCTTTGTTGTAGATGCCTTCAACGGCAAAGTTGATTCGATCCTTTCTCGCACCAAGGCTGAAAATTTCGGTACTTTAGAGCAGCAAATCCGCGATGCTTTTGCCTTGGTCAACAACAACGGTGCGGCATTCCGCAATGCCCTGATCACGGAGGATTATTTGCAAGCACGCTTAACGGAATTGCAGTGGGCCACCGTGGTGCAGGCCCTACGCGAGCGCGAGAAAGAGGAACAGCGTCGAATTCGAGAACAGATGCGTGAAGAGGAAAAAGCCCGGCGAGAGATTGAGCGTGCCTTGAAGGATACAGTGCGTGAGGAAGAATCACTCCAGAAAGCGATAGAGAAAGTGCAAGCACAAGCTGCCAAGGCCAGCGAAGCCCAACGCACGATATTCGAGGCCAAACTGGCTGAGATTCAATCCAAGTTAGCAGAGGCCGAAGCCCGCAACCAGCGGGCACTCTCCATGGCCCAGCAAACCAAGGCAGGGCACGTTTACATCATCTCGAATGTCGGTTCCTTTGGCGAAAACGTATTTAAAGTGGGAATGACACGCCGACTGGAACCACTGGATCGCGTCCGTGAGTTGGGTGATGCGAGTGTGCCATTCAGCTTCGACGTACATGCGATGATTTGGAGCCAGGATGCCCCAGCACTGGAAAATGCGTTGCATAAACACTTCTTGCACGCCCAAGTCAACAAGGTCAATCCGCGCAAGGAATTCTTTCAGTTATCACTGGCCGATCTACGAAAACACATCGAAACCCTAGGCATCGAAGCCAGTTGGACCATGGCCGCGATGGCCGCCGAATACCGCGAAAGCCTTGCTATCGAGCAACGTTTGCGAGAAAACCCAGTCGCTGCCAAAGAATGGTTGCGTCATCAGCTGGATTACCATGTAGATGAAGAGCCATCGGTTGAGGTAGGCGGGGCATAGAATAGAGAGTCGTCCGTGCGATCCCTGAACGCTGGGTAGGGTTCGAAATGGTGCCTGTTTACCGATGCGGCGAGTCCACGAGCGGCACCCGATCTTTCGACCCTCGACTGGAAGAACAGCCAAGATATGAAAACAGTAACACCGGTCTTGTTGGGCGGGTTAGGCGTAGAGAACGGACCCCGAAGGCGGCTATCATGACCGCTTTCCGCCACGACAGAGGGGTAAGGTGCGCCATGCGGTGGGTCAACGGTCGAATCCGCGCTGTACTGGGCGTGGCGATGCTGGTGCTTGCAAGCGCTGTCCTGACGAGTCCTCCCGCCGAGGCGCGCTCCCGCGCCTATCGCCACTGTTACTGGTCCCACCATCAGCGCCATTGTCATGCCCATCGTGCCCGCTCGCATCACCGGTATTATCGGCGCTGTACGTGGCGCCATCCGTTTCGCCGGTGTTATGCCCCCTATCGGCATCGTCCCGGTTGGAACAACCGGTATTAAGGTACACAACCCATCACAGAGAGGGGTCACTGCTCTCCTTCTCCGGTATGTGCCTTTCGCAGCTCTCGGATACGACTCCAGGGACAGCGATGTTTTCAATGCTGGCCCAGCGACCGTCAATCGTGTCGCCATCCACGGACCACG
>JACSSB010000070.1 GCA_014879435.1 Phycisphaerales bacterium | reverse complement strand
ATGTCACCAATGGCAGCGCGCATGGTGCAAGTCGCTCCAGCCAATGTGGAGATAAAAATGAATTTATCCCACATTTCATTTTCAATATTTTCGGACAAAACGAAGTCAATATTAGAACCAGCAAGCACTTCAGCCAGAGCGGCAACTAAGGAAGAAGCAGGTTCTATTCTGCTGCCGATTATCAATCGCTGTAATTCGCTCAGATGTTGGATGTGGCCTTCTGGCGTGAGGGTGACCCCTAAATGCGCTATACCGCCAAGCACTCTTTCGCGCCCAAATCGTTCATCCAAGCGTTGCAGGTGCGCCATACCATTGAGCAGAGGAACGACAATTCCTTGACGAGCTAGAGCTGGAGCAATAGCTGCCATCGCGGAATCAAGGTCATAGGCCTTACACGACATAATAATGACATCGAATTTTTGCGATTCATCACCCTGAAAGGCGGTGATGCATTGGGGCTGGAAATGGATGTCGCCCAACGGACTGGAAACACGCAGGCCGTTTTCCATCAAATTCCGTTCTCGTGCTGGTCTGACCAGAAAAGTAACATCACCGCCCGCTTGATGGATTCGAGCACCGAAATAGCCACCGATTGCCCCGGCGCCAAGCATCAAAATTCGCATCAAATTTTCTCCCAAAGCCATACGATGTTCATGGATACAGGATCTGAAAAAACATCACTCTGAAGGCAGCGAAAAGCTCACTTGGTTTCTAAAGATAGCCGATGGCAACCCAGGGCTTTTTCTAAAGATACAGCTTCTAAGATTTCGAGGTGGGATGAGCCAGTGCCTGACCGGGTGACGGCTCGGTTCGCCGTCCGTGCAGAGATTGCATGGCCTTTTGCCACTGGCCAGCTAGGATGGACGGCAGCTCACGCAGGGCATCGAAAATCGCCTGTTCGATCAATTCTTGTTCCGAGCGAGGGGGATGACGCAATACATAATTGAGTACCTCGCGGCTGTCGCCGGGATGACCGATACCTAATCGCATGCGTGCGAATTCGTTACTTCCCAGGTGGGCGATCAAGTCGCGCAAGCCATTATGACCACCATGGCCACCAGCCCGCTTTAGCCGTACTGTACCCGGTGGCAGATCCAGATCGTCATGCGCGACCAGAATCGCTGATGGCGGAATGCGGTGGAAACGCGCCAGCGCCGCCACCGCCTGACCGCTGCAGTTCATGAAGGTCATTGGCTTCAATAACCACAGACTCTGACTGCCCAGGGTGATCCGGCAGGTTTCACCGTGGTATTTGGAGTCCGGGCGGAATTGCCCCTTCTGCTGGCGAACCAGCTCGTCCATTAGCCAAAAACCAGCATTGTGACGGGTATCGGCGTACTGGGGGCCGGGATTGCCCAGCCCCACCAGCAATTGCAGAGCCGGTATCGCTTCTGCCATGGTCCGCTGCCCGTCTTATCTGAAGAGCCGGGTATGCATGCTTCAGGGATTTGCTGGCTCGCTTTCAGTGGCTTCTTCGTCTTCACCACCACCTTGCGGGTGATGAATACTGACCACGATCATATCCGTTTCAGAATCCGCAGTAACAGGATTGGCCAATACCACCCCAGCCGGCAGCTTGACTTCAGAGAGATGAATCGCGTGGCCCATCTCCAGATGGCTCAGATCGACTTCAATGAACTCTGGCAGATCCTGAGGCAGGCACTCGATTTCCACTTCGGTCAGCACGTGGCTGGCGATACCGCCCTGCTGCTTGATCCCAGGAGCAATCGCTTCGTTGATGAAGTGCAGCGGCACCAGCGTGCGCAATTGGCGGTCGGCACGTACCCGCAGAAAATCCAGATGGAGAAAAACCGGCTTGAAGGGATGACGCTGAACATCGCGTAATACGACCTGTTCGGTACGATTATCCAGTTGCAGGGTCAGGATGTGCGAGAAGATCGCCTCATTCTTGAATTGATTGATCAGTTCCAGCTGATCCAACAGCAGAGGTACCGGATCTTGCCCACCACCGTACAAAATGGCTGGTACCTTTCCAGCGCGACGCAGGCGGCGGCTCGCACCTTTCCCCAATTGGCCACGCAGATCGGCCTTCAGTTCAAATGTGGTACTCATCGGATTGTGCTCCAGGGAGGAATAAAAAACACGACGTGCCCGCGACCAGGCGCGCCGCGTGTATGAACCCACCCGTGCTTCGGGCGGGATGATGCTATGTTCAAAATAGCGAGCTGACCGATTCCTCAAGATGAATGCGGCGCATGGTTTCGGCCAGTAACCCAGCCACGCCGATCTGCCGAATGGTCGGACAGGCTGCCGCCGGAGGACGCAGCGGAATGGTATCGGTGACGACCAGTTCGTCCAGCACCGAATTACGGAGATTTTCGACGGCGGGGCCAGACAGCACGGCATGGGTACAATAAGCACGCACGGAAGCGGCGCCGCGTTTCTTTAGCGCCTGAGCAGCTTGGCAAAGGGTGCCCGCAGTATCCACCATGTCATCGACTACGATGCAATGCTGCCCCTCTACATCGCCGATCACATGCATGACTTGCGCTTGATTGGGCGCGGGCCGGCGTTTGTCGATGATGGCCAGATCCGAGTCATCCAGACGCTTGGCCAAAGCACGCGCACGCACCACACCGCCCACATCCGGCGATACTACGATCAGATCCCCAAGGTTTTGCGCACGAATATCGTTCAGCACAATCGGCGTGGCATAAACATTGTCCACTGGAATATCAAAAAAACCTTGAATCTGGTCGGCGTGCAAATCGACAGTCAGTACCCGGTCCACACCGGCACTGGTAATCATGTTGGCAACGACCTTGGCGGAAATCGGTACCCGCGCTGAACGTGGGCGGCGATCCTGCCGTGAATAGCCGAAATAAGGGATGACTACCGTGACCCGCACCGCCGAAGAACGCCGCAACGCATCGGCGATCACCAGCAATTCCATGATGTTATCGTTGGTGGGGTAGCAGGTGGGTTGAACGATAAAGACATCCTTGCCGCGCACGTTTTCCATCAGTTCGACCATGACTTCGCCGTCACTGAAACGACCGACGATCGCTTGGCCAAGAGGCAACTGGAGATGGGTGACAATATCGCGGGCCAGTTGCGGGTGGGCATTGCCGGCGAATACCATCATTCGACCTTCGTACACGACAAAATCCCCCGTTGTCGGTCTCTATGATATGGGAAGGTGGCTGGGCCGCCAGGATTCGAACCTGGGAATGCCGGATCCAAAATCCGGTGCCTTACCGCTTGGCGAC
>JACSSB010000203.1 GCA_014879435.1 Phycisphaerales bacterium | reverse complement strand
ACCTATATTCCCTACAAATCCGGATCTGAACTCAAAGCGGCGGTTCTCGGCGGGGAATTGGACGTTTACCAGGACAAACTGATTTCGTTTATGAGTCTCGCCTCTGGTGGCGATATACGGCCATTAGTAGTACTTAATGAAAAGCGACTCGACCTGCCAGCCTTGAAGGATGTTCCCAGTTCTGTTGAGAAGAACATCAACTTCACACAGGGGTCTTGGCGTGGGTTTGCGGTCAAGAAGGGAACGCCGGAACCTGTCAAGAAGATCATTATCGAGGCCTTCCAGAAGGCCTATGATGACCCGGCCTATAAGGAAATTGAAAAGAAGGAAATGACCAACATTATTCCCGGCTTTATGAATGCGGACGAGTTTCGTAAGTCTTGGGATATCGAATTCGAAAGCTACTCTGCGGTTTTCAAGGAACTGGGGCAGGTGAAATAAAAATAGACCTAACGTCCTGAAACAGAGAACGACGTGGACAGGGTTTGTATTGCCCATGTCGTTTCCATTCACCTTTTATAAAGGGTGTCATTACATGGTCATTGAAATCGTATTTAACATCCTTATTGGGCTAGTCATCCTGTTCTATTTGGTGCAAGCACTGCAACTCCCATCATCGGATAATCCAGCAGACGTCCTTGGTGCTAGCGGTTTTCCGATCACTATCAGTATCCTGGGACTCATCGTACTTCTGATGATCACCTTCCGGGCGTTTAAGTCAAAGCACAAAGTGGAAATTCCGATGCTGCACTTGAACACCATCGACGGACGTATGTTGGTCATCAACGTGCTGCTACTCGCTGCCTATATTGCATTGCTCGATGTGATCGGGTTCATCCTTTCGACATTGATCTACCTAGTGGCTTGCCCGCTTTCCATGGGATTCCGTAAATCCCTGCTGCTCATTGTTTTTTCCGTGATCACCACCACCGTTCTCGTCGTCGTATTCGGGATCGTCTTCTACGTACCCCTGCCGCGCGGAGTGAATGTCTTCCGTGAACTGAGCTACATGGTCTACTGAGTAGAGGAAATTAGAAAATGGATATCATCATTCAATCCTTGGTTGCCGTAGTCAACCCCATATCCTTTCTGCTGATCGTAATTGGGGTTCTTTTTGGCATGGTATGCGGAGCGCTTCCCGGACTAAGCACATCAATGGCAATCATTCTGTGCTTGCCTTTTACCTACTCAATGGATCCGATCACAGGAATCGTCCTCATGGTAGCCGTCTATGTTGGCGGCGCATCGGGCGGTTCGATCTCGTCTATCTTGCTGAAAACGCCTGGTACCCCGGAAGCGGTTGCAACCACCTTTGACGGTTATCCGATGGCGCAACAAGGCAAGGCTGGCGAAGCGCTGGGACTGGCTGTCACTTCCTCGTCTTTCGGCACCATCTTCTCCGCCATCATCATGCTCTTGGCCGCGCCATTACTGGCAAAGGCGGCATTGACATTCCAGAGCGCTGAGTACTTCGGCCTCGGCCTAGTGGGTCTTAGCTGCATTTCCAGTATTGGAGCCAAAAATCAGCTCAAAGCGTTTCTTTCCGTGCTGATCGGTCTGATGATCGGAACGATCGGGATCGACAGTATCAACGGTACGGAACGCTTCGCTTTCGAACAGCCTTCGCTGCTTAACGGCATCAATTATATTACGGTCATGATCGGTGCATTCGCCATCGCGGAAGTCTACAACAATATTGAGGAGTACCGTCATCGAGACACATCCTTGCGCTCTACGGAAAAAGTCAAGATTAAATTGTTGAAATTCACTGAAATGGCCAAGATGTGGACCAGTTTTATTAGGGGATCGTTTGTCGGGACGATCATCGGAATCATACCCGCCGCAGGCGGTTCCATCGCCAGCTTGATTGCTTATGGATGGGAATCGAATAACAAAAACGCCACGCCAAAATTCGGTGAAGGCAACCCACGTGGCATCATCGCACCGGAGTGTGCGCATAATGCGGCTGTTGGTGGTTCGATGGTACCTACATTGACACTCGGCATTCCGGGGAGTCCCGTAGCTGCGGTTATCATGGGGGCTTTCATGATTATTGGTTTGACACCAGGTCCGTTGCTTTTGAAGGAGCAGCCGATCATGCTGAATGCCATCTTCCTGGCTTTGATCTTAGCCGCATTGCTGCTATTCATCGGCGGACGTTTCGTCACTAGCCAGTTTGGTCACATTCTGAAGTTGCCCTACCCCTTGCTTGGATCGTTGATTGTCACGCTCGGTGTCGTTGGTGCCTATTCGCTGAAAAACAGCTTCTATGATGTGATGATCATGTTTGCCTTTGGCATCATTGGTTATTTTTTTGACAAGTTCAAATACTCCAACGCTGCACTGATCCTTGGACTGATACTTGGCGAAATCATTGAGAACTCCTTGCGCAAGCAGATCATTATTGGAGACGGAAGCGCGATGGGCCTCTTGACCCGGCCGGTGTCCGCAACGATTCTTGTGCTTGCCGCTCTGGCCTTCTTATGGCCAGTGATAAGCAAGAAATTTGAAAAAGGTGTGCAATAAAAAACGGGGCTCATGAGGCTGTATGTGTGATACCACACAATACGTGCAGGAAGTCTATGGTGGCTCCTTTGAGGTTATAAGCCTATTCATGGATGGCGAGATACGGTTGCAGGTAGTCTTTGCTTGCACCCCGGAAAGGCCAAAGAAAATTGCGTAATCTGGTCTAGAGTTCTGCATTGGTGTTGATATGCGCTTCGCGGATGCCGTCTCCATCGTCATCCCATGCCCATTCGCATTGATCCAGAGCAGGACCGAGGGTTCAATCCCATCTTGCACTGTTTTTTAAAAGCAGTTGGAGACGGCCACTTTGGTGTTCGACGATCCCCAGGAGGGGCGGACGGTCACTTTCTCAGGTGACATAACCTCGTGCTTTATTCGCACGCCGACGTATGGGTCGTGTGGGTCGGGGTGGAGACACCCCTTCTCACCGGCATTCTGATATATTTCATCGACTTCCACGACCGTATCCGGCAAGGACTCGCGTGCACAGGACTGTGCCGCCAAGATTTGCATGTGGTGGCGACGTTCCAGCAAGTGCTTGCTAAAGCCTGCTTTCAGTCGTATCTCATCATCTCGCGCATATTTAGCATTCCTTAATTAATCCCATTCGATACGCATTCACAAGCTCATTAAGCTCATCGATTTGTTGCTGAATTTCCCACCCTAAATCCGTATCTTTCACCCGTTTACGGACAGAATTACTCTCTAGAACTACTGTTTGTGGAACAGTATCCAGCTCATTTTCGATAGCTTTCTGGGTTGACTCGAAGGGGTGATGAGCGACTAGATACATACCGTAAGAATGATCTACCAGCGTATAACCAGCAATACCGGTTTTATTATGGTAAGCTCTAGAAAATCCACCATCGATTACGACCAGTTTACCATTCGCTTTGATAGGGCTTTCTCCCTGCTTGACCTTGACGGGTACATGGCCATTAATGATATAGCCGGTCTCTGGATCAAGGTTAAATTCCTGAAGAATCCTACGCACGGCTTCTTCTTGATCTCTGTAATCATAATAAGCATTACGCTGTTCCCGATGAGTGGCTTTGTCAGCGATAAAATAACGCTCAAAGGTCGCCATTTTTTCCTTACCAAAGAGCGGGGATTGCTCGCCGCTCCATAAATACCACATGGCATCCAATCCATAGCGCTTCTGTTCTGGGTTATCCGTCGTGTAATAACCTTGACGTGCCAGGCGCTCGACACGATCCATAAAATCCTTAGCGGTAAATTCCTCGCCACTTACCTTAAATGCTTTAAACGAGCCATCCTCGTTCATAGCAATACAACCATGGTAAAGAAGATTCCCATTATGCGCGAGATACATGCCTCCATTTGTGAAAAGAAAACGCACATGTTTCTGTAATCTATTGCTGGTTGTGAACGAAAGCTTGAGTTTATCGACTACTACTTGTTCGCAATCCATCAGCTCATAAGGGTTGGCAGGATCGATAGTCGGGAAATGCTGATCGAGAAGGGGGTACACGGTGTCATTCAGGCGAATTGTTCCTTGACCATAATCAATCTGCTCCAGTAATAAGCGATCTTCCATCTGATACTGAGGGCGTCTCTTGACGATTTGCCCTTCCAGTTTAAACTGAATCACGCTAATAGCCTTGTGCATCTTGGCAATCAGATCACGTTCATGATTGCTTAATTCAACTTCGTCACCCGATTTGGGCTGGAAGATCGAACAGGGGTCATTTCCGTAAATATCAGTGGCCAATGATACCAATGGCAATAGGCTGATGGCATAGCCCGCTTCCAGGGTTTCCAGATTGGTGTAGCGCAGACACAGCCGAATTACATTAGCAATGCAGGCTTCGCTACCCGCAGCAGCACCCATCCAGACAATATCGTGATTGCCCCACTGGACATCGACGGCTTGATAATCAATTAAAGTATCCATGATCAGATGGGCACCAGGACCACGATCATAGATATCGCCGATAATATGTAAACGCGCAATCGCAAGACGCTGGATGAGTTCCGCCAGGGCGATCAAGATCGTTTGTGCTGCTCCGGTGGTGATAATAGTGTCGATGATATTCTGGTAATAGATGAGATGATCTTCGCTATCTTCTGGCGTTTGCAGTAATTCTTCAAGAATGGTGGCAAAGTGTTTTGACAGTAAGGGCGCCAGATCTGCTTGTAAGTGTTTCGAAGCGACCGTTCGGCAGATTTTAAGTAGTCGAGGTAGGGTAATGCGATACCACTCTACTGGATCTGCCTCATTTTTCAGAATGAGCGGTAATTTTTGCTCAGGGTAATAAATTAATGTAGCGAGAGTCCGCTTTTCCGATTCAGTGAGAGTATCCGCAAATACATCTTCAATTTTACGCCGAACTGATCCAGAGCCATTTTTGAGTACATGACGAAACGCTTCATATTCACCATGCAGGTCCGAAAGAAAATGTTCCGTACCTTTAGGTAAATTAAGCTGAGCGTTTAAGGTGATAATGGCTGCTGAAGCAGCCTGAATGGAAGGGTAGTCCCTAGCCAAAAGTTTCAGGTAACGTAGTGAATTGTCTGTAGACATGACGGGTCATTTCTCTGAAAAGTCGAATATCGGCTGGCGCGGTTAATGGTGAAAATAAAAGTATTGATGACGAATAATAAATAAAATACCTATATTATTCGTGGTGATGTATCTGTGTTGTATCTTTAGATTGGATTGCTAAAGCTAGTGATTCTATAGCACTAAGTGGAGCACAAGCTAAAGCAAGAACACCATAGGGAGAGTCTGTTTTAAAATAAATAATCCATATAATTATTATTGCTACTGATAGCGCAAAATATATTAAACTAAAAGATCTTCGATTTCTTGGTGCTATTCTAGCAAGAGTACCAAAAATTAATAAACCCAGTGATAATACTAAAAAGAAATATTCGATATAAGATGATGGGTTGAGCGCTATTAATAGCACAACTCCCATAATCAGTGCTCCTATACCAATGCCTGTCAATTGTGCATTCATATTATTTGCGTATTATGTTATATAAATTACTCCACAAGAGAACTCCGCTCCTGTTAGTAAATCTATCAGTGGTTTTATGTGGCAAAAAGCTATTGTTCTAATACAACCTCGATCTATTGAGAGAAACCGGCCAGATATTGATCCAATAGTGAACCGGTCACGGCCTCAATCGAATGGCCGCCAACAACTTCCAATTTCTGATCTAGACCGAGAATACAGACGCCGTGAATTCCGCTCCACAGCGCACGGGCAGCTAGGGTGCTGTCATGCGTTGGTCGCTGGGGGCAGAGTCGCATGAGCTGTTGCTGGACCAAATCAAACATCCGTGCCACTTTCTCGCCGAACGAGGTGGGTACTGCTTCTCCTCTTGGCAAACGGTGTTGATAAATCGCCAGCCAGCGATTCGGTTCGGCGAGGGCAAAAGCGATGTAGCTATTTGCCAATGCCCGAATGGCAGTCGCCGGTGGTAGTTGCTCGACTACAGTGTCTGCCAGCCGTGCGTGTAGGGCATCCAGCGTGCGCTCGTTCACCTGGAGAATCAAATCATCGAAATTACGAAAGACCATATACAGGCTACCCACTGTGTAGCCGATGCGGCTGGCCACCTTGCGGGCGCTCACACCGACTAGTCCATGGGTGGCGACCAATTCTTCCGCCGCTTCCAGAGCGATTTGCCGCAGTTCCTCACGTGTGTGTTCGTTGCGTCTGCCCATGAAAACCTCTTCAATACGGCCGATACACACGATCAGCCGCCGTGGTATCGTCGGAAAATGCCGATATCAGGATAAAAAACCCGTAGATCAGCTTGAGCCTGCGCCTCCCGCATCGCTTGATGAATCAGAGCAATATCGAGTTGACCGCGCTGTTTTAGGATATCTATTTTGATTTTAGCTAGTTCCTCAGGACCTGCGAGTAATCCGCGCTCGATCTGCTGGCGGTGCTGGACATAGTGCTGGCGCAAATTGGCCAGGGCGGCAGGATTGGCACCTTTGTCTGGGTTATAGCGAAATTGATGTTCCAGGGTTTGGCGCCAGGTCAGCAGTGCTTCGTAGCGCTCTTGACCTAAACGTTGGCCGAAGCCGGGTACCACCTGAATCGCAGCAGGCGTGACATCGGCAGCCGTTTCGATTCCGTAGGATTCCAGTGCCATACGGTCGGTAGCACGTAAGCCAGGAATGCGCGCCGCGTCAACGAAATGACCCTCCAGAAATGCCCGCAACTGAACCTGACGCTGGTCGGTTTCTAGTTGCTGCAAACCGCGCTGAAATTCGGCGGCCAGCGCCCGATGCTGTTCGCGCAATTGGCGCAGCGCCTGCAATTTCTCGCTAAATGCGCGAGTGGTGGCGCTCCGTTGCCAGGCGGCTCGCAGATCGCTCAGCTCCCGGCGTGCCGCAAACAGTGCTAGGCGGCGGCGCTGATACTCTCGTTGTACCGCGTTATTCCGCGACAGCGACCAGCCGACGATAGCCAGTGGTAGCCACAGCCAACTGAGTGCCGGATGGATCAAGATTGCTATCAGGGCGATGACAGCGATGGCGATAGCTTTGCTCGCATTGTAGCGACGGACCTGACGTAGCGACTCCGGCAATGGGGTGGGGGTGACCGGCGTCGTTGGCGTCGTCACTGTGACAAGTGGCGCTTTCTCCGGCGGAGGTTCCAGTGCCTTAATACGCTTCCAGGCCGATTCCAGATCGAAATCGGCAAGGTTAGTGGCAGCGTTCGCCGCCAGCGAGTGAGTGGGTGCGATGAAAAATAGGGTACCGCTGGCTTGCTCCAGCGCACACCATGGGCAGCTTGACGCGTGTCGCGGATATTTGTGTACAGTGCTGCGTCGGCAGAGGCGCAACTCGCTATTGAGCCCTTCCAGCGCCAATAACCATTCGCGAGCGGTGGGTCGGGAGCGGTTGGAGTGGGGGGGTGCGAAGGCGCGCTCGAACAATTGTGCGACTGGCTGCGGCAAGGTGGCCAGTGACAGGGTGTGCGGTGGTGCTTCCATTAGATGGGAGGCGGCATGCTGACTGAAGGCAAAGCGGCATTCTTTGATCGCACGCTCAATCGGCATATCGCCCTTACCCTGGTAGCGACCGGCGAAGGGATGGCGCCCCATGAACAGCAGGTGGAAGCACAGCAAGGCTAGGCCAAAATTATCATGATCGGGAGTGCGCCGTAACCCGTGAAACGACCGGTCTTGCAGTTCCGGTGCGGTGAATTGCGGTACACCGACATCGCAGGGAAACAGGCGCTTGCCAGTATCGATCTGGAAGGAATCACAGTCGATCAGCTTGACCAATGCCTGCGCCGAGACCACCACATTGCCGGGATTGACATCGCCGATGACGTGGCCACGGGCGTGGATGGTTTCAAACGCACTCGCTAGATTGCGGGCGGCATGAATCAGGAACGACCAATCGGCCTGGGGAAAAGCCTTTTTGCGATGTGCAGGGCCATACAGGCTGTGAATTTCCCGATAGCTACTGACCTTGGGCATGACAAAGCCGTGTACTGGCCCATTTGGATGAACGCGCAGCACATCCACCGGCCAAGCGGCGATCTCCAGTAGCTTGGAATGTGCCCGCCGGGCCATGCCTTCCAGCTTGAGCGCTTTATCGGCACCCACCGGTTGGTGGTAGATCTTGGCGACGAAGCCGGGCCGATCAATGATTTCATGAATCGTACCTTCTCCCCCGCGTCCCAGCATTTGGCCCAGTTCGACGGAGTGGCCAACGCCGCTATACAGCTTTGTCACCGGATTCTTGCCGAGGCTCGGGTTCGGGGGTGGACAGCTGCTGCACGTCCCCGTCCACTACAGCGACGGTCGTTGCGGAAGAGTCAGTGGCCGCTTGTTCTGCCGTATCGTGGAGAGTGGCGGGGGCAGTGGGATCGATCTCGGCAGCACTCTCGGGATCTTCACTCGCTTCCATCTCCAGGTACCGGCTCGCCAGAATCAGGGTTTTGTCGTCGTGGGTACGCTCGTTGATCATCGGGCTGGCGAGCAGACGCTCCAGCGCCGTCACCAGTTCTTCCGGGCAGCCGGGCTCGGGATGCTCGCGTAAACGCTGGAACAATGGCCGAAAAAATGGTTCGTGTGCCTGACGGCTTCGATAATGTAAGGCGAGCCGTTGCAAGCCGTCGGATAGCAGCGCGACTTCGGCGATGGTTTCGTTGAGGACCGTGGATTCGAAGCAGGTTTTGGCTTGGGGATCGGTGACGAAGTGGGTTTCATTGGCGTATTCGCCGCTCTGTGGCCAGAACACTGGCCGGTAACCCGCATCTGGGTCGCCGATTACGATGGCGCCATCGCCGATTTGTAGGAACAATGCACGGTCGGTGGTCACCACCGCACCGAGCAAGGTACACGCAAATTCCCGCAGCGGTTGTTCCCGTTCGATGGCCAAACGTTCCAGGGCATTTCGAACCTGCTGAAATAGCGGGGAGGCCACAGCAGGCGTCCAATTTTCGATGGGTGCTTCCATCAACCAGGCTACACACGCGCTCAGCCAGGTATTGCAGGCCAGTACGGCCCCAGCATCCGAGAGCGCAGCGCTGCCAGCACCATCGGCCACGGCCAGTACCAGCACGGGGCCTAATTCCGGGGCGAGCAGCAGTTGGGTCGCGCAGGCATCCTGGCAGCCGATCCCCTCGTTCAGATGCGCAACTCCCACCACGCTGGCGAGAACGTAACGCCAGTCATCCGATTCGTTCACACCGAAGCCCAGCCATCGGGTGCTGTGGGATTGCTCAATGGCACTTCGGTGCCGGGCACCGAGCGCGATACTGAGCGCATCGAGTTGGACAGCCATTGGAACAATTCACGAAATTGCAGCCCCTTCAGGCGTAGCGGCTGACGTGGGGAGATTTGTTGCAGGATGTCCAGATTGGCGCCTTCGACCCCCACCGCGAAGAAGGCGAAGGCACGGCTTTCCTCCCCCTTATGCACTTCGTAGGCAGCGGTTTTCCAATCGTCGGTGGGACTACCATCGGTGATCAGAAACACCCAGGGACGGAAGAAGGGAATACCATGTTCGCGGTACAGCGTCTTGCGTTGATCCAGCAATTCCAATCCGCGAATGATCGCCAGACCCATTGGAGTATCTTTGCGCGCCTCCAGTTGTGGGGGCACGAAGTGTTCGGCGGTCTGAAACTCGTTGACGACCTCGACCGGACCAAAGCTGACGATGGCGATTTCGACCCGTTTGGCCGCTAGGCTATCGGCCAGCAGCTCTTCCTTGAAGGTGGCCAGCCCTTCGTTAAGCTCGGTGATCGGGTGGCCATTCATGGACCAGGAATTATCCAGCAGTAGCACACAGGGGCAGCGTGGTTCCGGGTTATCGGCGAATTCAGCGATGCTGAAATCCTCGCCGAACGGCGTTTGTCGGGATAGGTCGAGTTCGTGCATCCGTATGGTTCCTCTTAGGAAACGCTGATGATTTCGCATGAAATATACCCTATTCGCGGGGGTTGCAAGCGATCACGAGTCGATGAGGGTGGATCGGTATAATGTTCAACCCATTTGCACGAAAAAGAATCGAGAAAATGATATGAAGTGGGTACACATTGGAGGATGGTTTCTCCTGGGAGGAGCGCTGACGGTAGCCGGTTGCGTCACACCGGAGCCAGCGCCACCGATAGGGCAGGCGGTGCTGGAGGCGCAACTGGCGGCACTCGATACCCGGCTGGCGACACTGGAACAGCAGTCTGCTGCACAACGGGTTGGGCAGGAGCAGTGGCAAGTACTCGATCAATCTCTGATTGAAACCAATCGCACGCTCAAGGATACCCGCAACAATATGGCGAAGCTGCAGCGCGAGGTGGAGAAAATAGCAGAAAGACCCAAGGTGGTGCCGCTGGCACAGCCGCCGCGTGTGATTAGCGAGGATGTCTGGAAAAAATATCAATCCGTCGATGTGGCCTTAGGCGCACTTCCCGATGGTGGTGGCGGACAGGTGGTGCGCCCCATTCCGGCCGCTGTTCCCGATTCGGCACGCGAAATTCTGGTCTATGCGCAAGTGGCCACTGGCTATGTCGAGGGTGGATCGCATCGCTTTCGGGTGGCGACGGCGCTGGAGGATGGTCGCGAGGTCGCATTTTATCTGTATGCCATTGCCCAATCGCAGAGCGGGTGGGGCTATAACTCCGATACGGTGTGGTTGCCGATGCCGAAAAACCGGCAACTGATCCTGCAGGCGGAGGGAAAGCCGTTTTTCGGTGAGTGGAACAGCGAGGTGCGCATCATCGGCTATCGCTGACATGCGCCCTTGGCTTTTTCTTCGCAATATGGATCGTCACTCCCGCCTGCGCGGGAATGACCTGAAATAACAGGGATCGTCACTCCCGCGTAGGCGGGAGTCCAGAAGCGACGATCTATTAGCCGGTATTCCGCAATCCTGCCGCCAGCGCATTGATGGAGCGGAGTAAAGGCCGCAACCAGGTCTCTGTCTCGGGTGCGTCCGCGCCGCGATCATGAAGTGCCTGCCGATAGCGGGGTAGCAGGGTGACCTGAATATGATTGAGCGGGTCCAGGTAGGGTGCGCGCCGTTCCAGCGATGTGGCTAGCGTTGGATTCTCATCCAGCAGCGTCGTCACTTGCGCCACCTTCAGAATTTCCTGGCAGGTACGTTGGTATTCCGTTCGGAAGCGGTTGTAGATATCGGTCCCGACCGCAGTATCCTCGCACAGCCGAGAGTACTCGCGGGCAATGTCCGTGTCCGCCTTGCTCAGCGACATCTGGCTGTTATTGAGCAAGGCGTGGAAGAACGGCCACTCTTGATACAGTTTTTGCAGCAGCGCTAGCCGCTCAGGATCGTCACCGCGCCAAGTTGCCAGCGCGATACCGATGCCAAACCAACCCGGCAGCGTGTGTCGTGCCAATCCCCAACCGAACATCCATGGGATCGCCCGCACCGAATACTTGGAGCGATCTCCCTTGGCGCGATGTGAGGGGCGCGAACCGATGTTGAGTAGGCCGATCTCGGTGACCGGGGTGGCGGTGTAGAAATAGTCGATGAAGCCGGGAACCTGTTCGGTGAGTTCGCGATAGGCGGCTTCGCCGTAACGGGTGAGTTCGCTCATGACTGCCGCCGCTTCCGGTGGGTCGGCGGGTACTTCCTGAATCAGATGAAGGCTGGCTTTCATCAGGCCGGTAATGCCGAGGGTCAACTCGTAGATGGCGGTTTCTAGGTTCTGGTATTTGAAGGACAGCACCTCGCCTTGTTCGGTGATCTTGATCTGGCCACGCACTGTACCGGGAGGCTGGGACAAGATAGCGTCGTGGACCGGGCCGCCGCCGCGTCCTACCGTACCACCGCGACCGTGGAACAGGCGGCAGTCGAAACCACGTGCCGTTGTTAAGGCCACCGCCTGCTGCTGCGCTTGGTACAAGCCCCAATTGGAGGCCAGGATGCCGCCATCCTTGCAGGAATCGGAGTAACCGACCATGACGTCTTGTACGCCACCCGCCGCCGTCAGCAATTCTCGATAACTCGGTTGATCCAGCAGTCGAGTCAATAGGGTTTCGACCCGATTTAGGTCGTTGATGGTTTCAAACAGGGGAGCCACACGCAGATCGCAATGCCAACTGCCATCGGCACGGCGTCCGGCCAGTCCGGCGAAGCTGGCTAGGAACAACACCTCCAGCACATGACTGGCTTCATGAGTCATGGAAATGATGTAGTTATCAAAAGCTTGTGGACTAATTTCTGTGCGTATCCGTGCCATGACCTGAAACACATCCAGGGTTTCACGGGTTGCGGGACTGAGCGAGTCGCAATACAGCAGCGGAGTACCGGGCTGGGAGAGTAGATTGCCGAGCACTTGCAAGCGCTCTTCCTCCTGCAAGGAGGTGTAGTCCGGCAGATTGGGGGCCATGGTG
The DNA here is from genome assembly GCA_014879435.1 of Phycisphaerales bacterium. Taxonomy (GTDB): domain Bacteria; phylum Pseudomonadota; class Gammaproteobacteria; order Competibacterales; family Competibacteraceae; genus Competibacter. The sequence goes on along the minus strand of JACSSB010000203.1, from coordinate 4,409 downwards.
AAAATCTCCGCCACGGCTGCTGTATGCCGACCCGATTCCTGGCGTACATCGAGTGCCATCAGATAGAAACCGAAGGTTTCTGCCAGTCGGATCAGATCCTTGAGTTCCCGTTCGGCGACCGCACCATCGCCATGAGCGACCAGCGAATCACGGATGGTGTAGAGATCTTCCAAGAAATCGCGCTCGGAGTCGTAACCCCAGAACGGAGCCGGGATCTTATCAGGGCGGCCGTCGAGGTAGGCGCGGATACGTTCCAGGTTGTGCATCAAGCGGTGGTACATCAAAAACAGCTTACGGCGGTACGGTTCCTGGGTGTACTGCTGGGGAGCATCACGGAACAGATCGGCCATACGCTGTACATCTGCCTCCAGGCCCGCATTGAATGGTGGTGAGGGGCTGACCAGCGAGCCGGAGTAGGTGAGATAGCGATTGAGATCATCGACCCGGCGTAAGTATTCGCGCAGGATTTCCTGGGCTTGGAGATGCACCGCCAGCGCGGTGGTTTCGGGGGTGACGAAGGGGTTGCCGTCGCGGTCGCCGCCGATCCATGAACCGAAGCGCGTCAGGCAGGGAATGTGCACCGCCGTTTTGCCCCCCTCATCGCCATAAACCGCGTTTAAGGCCCGCTCTAGGTTACGGTAGAGCACCGGTAATGCCTGAAAGATCGACTCCCGGAAATAGTAGAGGCCATTTTTGATTTCATCGCGTACCTGCGGCTTGTGGGTTCGCACCTCATCGGTGTGCCAAAGAATCTGAATTTGGCTGCGCAGTTCCTCCAGCACCTCGTCTCGTTGCAGCGGGTTGAGTGCTGGGTTGTCGAGTTGGCCGTTGCTCAGGAAGATGCGCCGTTGTGCACCGAGGAGCACGCGGCGCTTGGCTTCGGTAGGGTGGGCAGTCAACACCGGAGTGAAGCAAAGTCGGTTCAATAGCTTTTGCAATTGCGCGGCATTGACCCCAGCGGCACGCAAGGTCCGTAGGGTTTCGTCGAAGGAACCGCGCCATAAGGGTTTTCCACTGCGCACTTGCTCGCGGCGTTGCTGGTGCTGGAAGGATTCCTCGGCGATATTGGCAAGGCTGAAGTAGGTGTTAAAGGCCCGGACCACATGATTCAGCATTTCCGGGTTCAGCGCGGCGATGAAGCGCATCAGCTTTTCACGGATCTCTGTGGAGCCGGGGTAGTGACGCAGATTGGCAAATCCCTTACGCAGGATTTCCACGGCATCCAGTACATGGCGGCCTTCTCGGTCACGCAGAGTTTCTCCCAGCATACGGCCTAGCAGTTTGACCCGATCACGTAGCGGTTGGTCGGAATCGGAAGAAGTTGGCATATCGGTCGGCTCCTTAAAGGGCTTGAAAAGGCTTGAAAAGGCCGGAAGAGTTAGACGATGCGAGCGGTGGAAAGGCGGATTTCAATGGGTTCAATGCCAGCTTATCAAACCACATGGAAAGCGGTGCGATTCGACAGCCATCCTGGTGGAAACTATATTAACAAGAGTCCTGGGAGCCAGCGATGGCCTGTGCTATCTCTAGGCACCCAGTACGGTTGTTCCTCATCCGGTTTCGTCAGCACTTAACATAAAGGAAGCTGTCCATGTCCGTTCCCAGCAACCTGCCGGTCTGGCAAGAACTGAAAGCTCATCATGCCGCCATTGCCGATCAGCATCTGCGTGATTTGTTCGCCGCCGATCCGGGGCGTTTCGCCAAATTTTCCCGGCGGTTTGGCGATCTGCTGGTTGATTTTTCCAAGCATCGCATCACCGAGGAAAGCTTAGGGTTACTGATCGAGTTGGCCCGGCAGGCACAGGTGCCCGCCTGGGTCGAACGGATGTTCAACGGTGAGGTGATCAATCACACCGAACGCCGCTCCGTATTGCATATCGCTTTGCGTAACCGCAGCAACCGGCCGATCACTGTGGATGGCCAGGACGTGATGCCGGGTGTGAATGCGGTGCTGGAGCACATGCGCAAGTTTTCCGATCAGATTCGGCGCGATAAGTGGCGCGGTCACACCGGTAAGCGCATTCGTGATGTGGTCAACATCGGCATCGGCGGTTCCGATCTGGGGCCGAAGATGATCTGTCAGGCGCTACAGCCTTATGGCAATCCAAATCTGCGGATGCACTTCGTTTCCAATGTGGACGGTGCGCACATCAGCCATGTGCTGGCCGAGTGCGACCCAGAAAGCACTTTGTTCATCGTCGCCTCCAAGACTTTTACCACCCAGGAGACCATGACCAACGCCCATACCGCCCGCGCTTGGCTGATCAAGGAGCTGGGTGATGAGTCGGCGGTGGCTAAGCATTTCGTAGCGGTGTCCACCAATGCTGCCGGGGTGAGCAAGTTCGGCATCGATACTGCCAACATGTTCGAGTTCTGGGATTGGGTCGGCGGACGTTATTCGCTGTGGTCAGCCATCGGCCTGCCGATCATGGTGTATCTCGGGGTGGATCATTTCACCGAGTTGCTCGAAGGTGCGCACGAGATGGACGAGCATGTGCGCACCGCACCGTTGGAGGAGAATCTCCCGGTGATCCTGGCCTTGTTGGGCGTTTGGTACATCGACTTTTTCGGCGCCGCCAGTCAGGTGATGTTGGTGTATGACGATTATTTGCGCTCGATGGCCGATTACCTGCAACAGCTCGATATGGAGAGCAATGGCAAGAGTGTCGACCGTGAAGGGCAGAAGGTGAAGGTCGATACCGGGCCGATTTTGTGGGGTGGCTTGGGCAATAACGGCCAGCACGCGTTTTATCAGTTATTGCATCAAGGCACACATCTGGTGCCAGCAGATTTCCTGGCCCCAGCTCATAGTCCCAATCCGATTGGCGATCATCATGCGATTTTGCTGGCTAACTGCTTGGCCCAGTCCGAGGCGCTGATGGTGGGCAAGACCGAGGCTCAAGCCCGCGCTGAATTGGAGAAACAGGGGTTGAGCGGTGAGGCGCTGGAAAAATTGTTGCCTTATAAAGTTTTCCCCGGCAACCGGCCGAGCACCAGCTTGTTCTATCGGCGCCTGACTCCCAAGGTTTTGGGTTCACTGATTGCGCTGTATGAGCACAAGGTGCTGGTACAGGGGATCATCTGGAATATCAATTCCTTCGATCAGTGGGGTGTGGAGTTAGGCAAGCAATTGGCTAACGCTATTCTGCCGGAATTGAAGGGCGAGCGGCCGGTGGCTGGACACGATAGCTCGACCATCGGTTTGATCGAGTTCTGCCGGGCCTCAGATTGAGGTTTTCTCCGGCGTTTTGATACGTCGTTTCCCTCTCCCGCAATGGGGGAGGGTTTCTCATGATCTGACTTCAAATCGATGAGTATCCCGCTCTCAGAGATGGGTGATGAAAGCGGAATTTCTAGTACGCTTTATAGAAGCTGTATATGTTCGCGGACCCATACGACAATTTCTTTTTCATGCTTTATTATTTATATAATCACCACCCTCATAGGACGGCAGAAAAGCCGCAGGCTTTAGTAGCCATATCGGCTTGATCTGCCGTTACTAAAAATCCCTGATAGGCCTCCATTAATGCCTAGATTTCTATGATATTTCTCAAGCGCTTCGTGTTAATTAGTTCTTGGAACTGACCAATGGATACTTGAAGCTCAGATAGCCATCTTCAGTGGCAACCGTTGTGGCATTGATGCAGTTAGATTCGTCTGATGCGAGAAATGCCATCACATTAGCAATTTCTGTAGATTCGGTGTACTTAGCTCGCATCTGTTCTTTACGAACGTGATCCCACAGTCCCATATCTTTCAATGGTTGCAACATTGGAGTATTCACGCGACCTGGAGCGACCGCCACGACGCGTATGTTGTATGGAGCTAACTCCAGTGCAGCGCTTTTGGTCATCATGCTCACTGCCGCTTTACTAACGTTATAAGAAAACGAAAGTTCTGCCGCACTGGTGGCATAGATACTCGATGTATTAATAATAACTCCCGGCTTGTTGAGTTCAATCAATTTCTTGCTGCCATGTATAATTCCATGAAGTACACCAAATTGATTGACTTTCGTGATTAATTGAAAATTCGACAGTAGATCGTCATCCAGTAATGGTTTTGGATTACTAATTCCCGCATTGTTAATGATAACGTCCAGAGTGCCAAAACGATCAACTGCAGCATTTACCATAGCTTTAACGCTATCGCTACTAGTAACATCGACCGCAATTCCGCTAGCGCGATCACCAAATTGTGCAATCGCTTGGTCAACCGCTTCTTGCTTCAGATCGGCAGCCAGCACCTTTGCGCCTTCTTTCACAAAGACATCTACAATTGCTAATCCAATACCACCGGCAGCGCCTGTAACGATTACTACTTTATCTTTCAGTCTCATCGCATCACCTTTCAGTTCAGGTTAAAGTTCTAATCACAGCGCCAACAAAAGCAACAGACCGAAGAAAACA
>JACSSB010000049.1 GCA_014879435.1 Phycisphaerales bacterium | reverse complement strand
GCCGCCTTTTTTGAACCCTTACCGGAAGAGGAACTGAGGGCTTGGGAGTGAGCTACCTGATTGATACCCATATTTTGCTGTGGTGGCTATTTGATGATCCCAAGTTGGACGAGTCGATTCGCATTCTTCTTCGTAATCCCACGCACTCTATTCTGGTCAGTGCGGCGACGGCTTGGGAAATTGCCACCAAGTACCGAATTGGCAAGTTGCCAGAAGCGCAGTTGTTGGTAGAACACTATTCGGTGATTTTGACCAAGGCGCAGTTTATCGAACTGCCGGTCACAGCAGCCCATGCCCTCAAAGCGGGAAGCTTGGCGATGAATCACCGCGATCCCTTTGATCGAATGTTGTTGGCACAAGCGACGTTGGAGTCTCTGAGCTTGATCAGTTATGACAGCGTATTTCATGGGCAAGGTATATCGGTGATTCCAACCGAAGCTGAGATATGAAAAAAATCTACACTTGTAAGCCCCGCAAGGGGGGAGGGAGAGTTATCGGCTACACTCTGCATCTATCGAGTTGAAGGAGGATTTCCCATGCGTTGGCGTGATTTGAGGCGTAGCAGTAATGTGGATGATCAGCGGGATGGATCTCCCGCTGGGGGCGGTGGTTTTGGTGGCGGCGCCAAGCTGGGTGGTGGTGGTTTGTTGCTGGTGCTGGTGGCGAGTCTGATCTTCGGTGTGAGTCCGACTGAGGTGCTTAATCTGTTGGGAGGTGGAGGGACTACGGTGACGGCACCGCAGCAGACCCCATCCCGCCGCGCATCGCCCTCGAACGATCCGGCGGCGGATTTTGTCAGCGCCGTTTTGGGCAATACCGAAGATATGTGGAGCCAGTGGTTTCAGGCGAACGGTGGCCATTACCAGCAGCCAAAACTCGTCCTATTTCGCGATGCCGCGCAATCTGCCTGCGGTTATGCCAGTGCTGCCGTCGGTCCTTTCTACTGTCCGGGCGACAAGCAGGTTTATCTCGATCTGTCCTTCTTCCAAGAATTATCCCAACGTTTCGGTGCGCCGGGCGACTTCGCCCAAGCCTACGTGATCGCCCACGAAATCGGACATCATGTGCAGAATTTGACCGGTATTTCCGCCAAGGTCCAGGCGCAACGTCAGCAATCGTCAGAGGCGCAAGCCAATGCGCTGTCGGTATTGTTGGAATTACAGGCCGATTGTCTGGCGGGGGTGTGGGGTCATTACGCGCAGCAACGCGGTGTGTTGGAAACGGGTGATGTCGATGAGGCACTGAAGGCGGCTTCCGCTATCGGTGATGACCGTCTGCAACGGCAGGCGCGTGGCTACGTCACGCCAGATTCTTTCACTCACGGTACTTCCCAGCAACGGATGGAATGGTTTAGCCGAGGCTTGAAAACCGGCGATGTCAACCAATGCAATACCTTCGCGGCGCGGCGTTGAGCCTCGATTTCACTGCCCATGACTGCCCACATTCTGTTGGTCGAAGATGAACCCTCCATCGCCGAAATCGTCGAATTTGCCTTGGTCAGCGAGGGGTTTCAGGTCACTTGGTGCGCTCTGGTTCGCGATGCCGAAATCGATCTGAGCCGCAACACCCCCGATCTGGCGATTCTCGATATCGGCTTGCCTGACGGATCGGGATTGGAATTGCTCAAACGCTTGCGGCGTGATTCTGATCTGCCGGTATTGATCCTATCCGCCCGTAATGCCGAACTGGATCGGGTGCTCGGTCTGGAGCTGGGCGCAGACGATTACGTCACCAAACCCTTCAGCCCACGTGAGTTGGCGGCGCGAGTCAAGGCCATTCTCAAGCGCACCGTCGTCCGTACCGTTCGTGATCATGCCCCGCTGGAGGCCAGCGAGGTGAGCGCAAGCAACGAGAGCGGATTCGAGGTCGATGAAGTCCGTGCCACTATCCGTTTTCGGGGCTATTCCCTGATGCTGACTCGCTACGAGTATCTGATTCTCAAGACCTTGCTGGCGCAGCCGGAACGGGTGTTTTCCCGCGCCCAACTGATGGATCAGATCTGGTCCGATCCCACCGCCAGCTTCGAGCGCAGCGTGGATACCCACATCAAGACCTTGCGGGCCAAGCTGCGCGAGATCGAGCCGTGTTTCGATCCCATTCGCACCCATCGCGGTTTGGGCTATTCGATCCAGATCAGCGACGTCGGCTGAAATCATTCAAGGTTGCTCCGTGCATCTTGGTCTTAAGCTGTTTCTCGGTTATTTCCTGATTGTCGGCTTGGGCGTCTATTTCTCTCTGAATATTTTCGGTAAGGAATTCAAGCCCGCCTTCCGTCAGGCGACCGAGGAGACGTTGATCGATACCGCCAATCTGCTGGCGGTGCTGGCACGCGATGAGTTGTTGGAGGGAAGGCTGATCAATGGTCGCTTCGAAGCCCGGCTGCGAGAGTATGCCCAGCGCGTGCCCAATGCCCAGATCTGGGGGATCGGTAAGAATCGTTTCGACCACCGGATTTATATCACCGACGCACGCGGCATCGTGCAGTTCGATACCAGCGGGCGGGATGTCGGCGCGGATTATTCCCGCTGGAACGATGTGTATCTGACTCTACGCGGTCAGTACGGCGCCCGTACCACCCCCGACGATCTGAATGACGAACGCAGTTCGGTGATGTATGTGGCGGCGCCAATTCAAGACGGTGAGCGCATCATTGGGGTGCTGACCGTGGCCAAGCCCGGTTCCAGCGTGCAGCCCTATGTGGATCGGGCGGAGGCCAAGCTCTATCGCGCTGCCGCCATACTGGTGGCGGTGTCGCTGGCGGTGGGATTGGCATTTTCCTGGTCGCTGGCGTATTCCATCAGTCGCTTGGCTGCTTACGCCCGTGCTGCCGCTGGCGGGCGGCGCGCACTGGCACCGAAAGGAGGCGGGCCGGAGTTGCGGGCTTTGGCGGAAGCGGTGGAAACGATGCGCAGCCAGTTGGATGGCCGTGATTATGTGGAACGCTATGTTCATACCTTGACTCACGAGATGAAGAGTCCATTGGCAGCCATCGCTGGTGCCGCCGAGTTGTTGCAGGGTGAGCTGCCGGAGGCGCAACGCACGCGCTTCATCGATTTGGTTGCCAGTGAATCAGAGCGCTTGCAGCAGTTGGTCGAGCGACTTCTGGCGCTGGCCACCGTCGAGCAACAACGTGAACCACAGGAGTGGCGGCCAGTCGATCTGCGCCAGACTGTGGAAGATTGGCTGACTTCTCACGTTCCCGTCATTGCCCGTAAGGAACCGGAGATCGATGATCAGGTTCCCGAAAGCGCGGT
>JACSSB010000051.1 GCA_014879435.1 Phycisphaerales bacterium | reverse complement strand
AGGACGATCATTCATCTGCGACGCCTGTCACCAGACGCCTGTAGCGACCTACCCAGGAGCCGTGCGGACCACACGTTCATGCTCCTCTATTTGGTCTTGCTCCGAGTGGGGTTTACCCTGCCACGCCTGTTGCCAGCCGCGCGGTGCGCTCTTACCGCACCATTTCACCCTTACCGGTTCTTGCGAACTTAGGCGGTGTATTTTCTGTGGCACTTTCCGTCGGCTTACGCCGCCCAGGCGTTACCTGGCACTCTGTCCTATGGAGCCCGGACTTTCCTCTGTAGCGTCAAGCGATACAGCGACCGTCCAGCCGATCCCCGTCCCTAGTGTCCACTGCTGACCTTGGATTGGCAAGTAATGATCCCCTCTCCCCTTGTAATCGACAGCACTCATTCTCCACTCTCTTTTTCTTCGGGATTCCCCAAGTTCAGCGCTAAATCGTACAGCGCCTTCTTGCGCAGACCAGTCAACCGAGCCGCTACTGTCGCTGCCCGACTGGCAGGCAGTTCCATCAATAGTGCCGCCAACAAGCGCCGATTTTCCGGCGTATCCGCCTCGGTAGCGACCGGTGCGCCACCCACGAGCACCACAAATTCACCCTTGTGACGCTCGGTAGCGGCATCCAGCCAGAGCTTCAGCTCACGCAAACTCGCGGTGTGAATCTCCTCGAAACGCTTGGTCAGTTCCCGTGCGATGGTCGCTGGGCGCTCCTCACCGAATATCGCCACCAAATCGGCCAAGGTTTCAGCGATCCGATGGCTGGCTTCGAGAAATATCAGGGTGCGCTCCTCGCGTACCAAGGACTGCAAGCGCTCACAGCGCGCTGCCGACTTGGCGGGCAAAAAACCTTCGAATACAAAGCGGTCGGTCGGTAATCCAGCCACCGACAGCGCGGCCACGATGCTGCTCGGCCCCGGCACCGGAATGACCTTCAATCCTTGTTGGCGCAGTTCGCGCACCAAGGGAAAACCCGGATCGCTGATCAGCGGCGTACCGGCGTCCGACACCAGCGCCAATGCCTGTCCCTCTCGCAAACGCGCCACTACCTGTTCCAGACGGGCACGCTCATTGTGTTCATGCAAGGAGAACAGCGGCGTTTGGATGCCGAAATGCGCCAACAAGCGACCGGTATGCCGGGTATCTTCGGCGGCGATACCCTGCACTTCCTGCAAGATCCGCAACGCGCGGGCGCTGATATCTTCCAGATTACCGATGGGGGTGGCGATCACATACAGCGCGCCGGATTCGACGGTCATGATAGGAACCTCTACAATGCAGTGCTTAACGCAAAACCCAGATTTTTCAGTACGCCACCGGAGAGTGTCCGTGATCAGCCGCGTCGCCCAAGGCAGTCAGGCCGAGGATTTGGCCCGCCGTTTTCTGGAAGCGCGTGGCCTGGAACTGCTAACCCGTAATTTTCGCTGCCGTTCCGGCGAGCTGGATCTCATCATGCGCGACGGCGAACAACTGGTGTTCGTGGAAGTGCGTAGCCGCCGCCATACGCGCTACGGCACTCCAGCCGAATCAGTCACTCGAACCAAGCAGCAACGCCTGCTGCGCACCGCCGCATTCTACCTGCAACGCCAGCGTATCGACCCGCCTTGCCGCTTCGATGTGGTGGCGATTCTGCAAAGTGATGGCGAACCTCAGGTAGAATGGATTCGCAATGCTTTCCAACTCTGACTGACATTCTCCCATCTTCCCTAGCCGCAACCTGCTCCTCTTTCCGAGGAAAAATGCCCGTTTTCGAGATCCCACCGATGACTGTTGATCGCACCGCCGAATTGTCCGCCCTGCTCGCCCGCCGCATCCTGATTCTGGATGGCGCGATGGGCACCATGATCCAAGGCTATCACCTGCAAGAGGAAGACTTCCGGGGCAAGCGTTTCCAGGATTGGCCGCGAGATCTCAAGGGCAATAACGATCTGCTGGTGCTGACCCAACCGGCAATCATCCAAGAGATTCATGCCGCTTATCTCGACGCGGGTGCTGGCATTATCGAGACCAATACCTTCAATTCCACCGCGATTTCCATGCACGACTATGGCATGGAAAGTCTGGTTCCTGAACTGAATCGGGAAGCAGCTCGGCTGGCGCGCGAAGTTGCAGATCGCTACAGCAGCCCGGAACGCCCACGTTTCGTCGCTGGTATTCTCGGCCCTACCGGTCGCACCGCCAGCCTGTCGCCAGATGTCAATAATCCCGGCTTTCGCAATACCACCTTCGACGCACTGGTTACCGCCTATACCGAAGCCACCCAAGCGTTAGTTGAGGGAGGTGTGGATATTCTGCTGGTTGAAACTATTTTCGACACCTTGAACGCCAAAGCAGCGTTGTTCGCCATCCAGCAATATTTCGACGATAGCGGCATCCGCTTGCCGGTGATGATCTCCGGCACCATCACCGATGCCTCTGGACGCACTCTGTCTGGGCAAACCACCGAAGCATTTTGGAACTCGCTATCGCATATCCGCCCGCTATCTTTCGGTTTGAATTGCGCGCTGGGTGCCACAGAATTGCGGCCCTACATCGCCGAGCTGGCGCGCATTGCCGATACCCATGTCTCCGCCCATCCCAACGCCGGATTACCTAATGAATTCGGCGAATACGACGAAACTCCAGAGACCATGGCCGCCATCATCCGCGAGTTTGCCGAAAGCGGTTTTCTGAACATCGTCGGCGGCTGTTGCGGCACCACTCCGGCCCACATCCGTGCCATTGCGGAAACAGTGCGCGATCTACCACCCCGCGCCATTCCCAGCAGCGCACCCCTGTGCCGACTGGCTGGCCAAGAGCCATTGAATATCGGCCCGGATTCACTGTTCATCAATGTCGGCGAGCGCACCAACGTCACCGGCTCGGCGGTGTTCAAGCGGCTGATCAAAGCGGGCGATCACAATGCCGCGCTAACCATCGCCCGCCAACAGGTCGAGAACGGCGCACAGATCATCGACATCAACATGGACGAAGGGATGCTCGACTCCAAGGAAGCGATGGTCACTTTCCTCAATCTGATCGCCGCCGAGCCGGATATCAGCCGGGTGCCGGTGATGATCGATTCTTCAAAATGGGAGATTTTGGAAGCCGGTCTCAAGTGTATTCAGGGCAAATCGGTGGTGAACTCGATCAGCATGAAGGAAGGAGAAGCCGAGTTCATCCGTCAGGCGCGACTGATCCGCCGCTATGGTGCCGCTGCCATCGTCATGGCTTTCGACGAACAGGGTCAGGCCGACACCGAGGAACGCAAATTCGCCATTTGCCAGCGCGCTTATCGGATTCTGAC
>JACSSB010000162.1 GCA_014879435.1 Phycisphaerales bacterium | reverse complement strand
GGTCGGGGGACGCGATCACCGGCAACAAATTCCTTATTGCCGGGGTGAATCATCTCACGGCGACCGCCCGGCCCATGCCCGAATACCGGTTCGGACAGGTCGCGGGCGGGGATGTTGACCTTCTCGCCGTTATCGATGTCGGTGATGCTGCGGCCATTCATGGCCTCGGTCACGGCCTTCTTGATCTGATTCTTAAAGCGCCGAATAAAGCGCTGGCGGTTGACGGCACTTTTATTTTTGCCATCCAACCGTCGGTCGATAAGCGTGGCCATGTGCGATTTCCTCCGTTTCGCTCTTTAGGATGCCTTGCGGACCCGCAGATACCAGTCGGACAGCAAGCGCACCTGCTTGGGCGTGTAGCCTTTGGCGACCATGCGATCAACGAACTCGGCGTGCTTTTTCTGTTCCTCGGCACTGGCCTTAGCGTTAAAGCTGATCACCGGTAGCAGATCTTCAGTATTGGAGAACATCTTCTTCTCGATCACGGCCCGCAGCTTTTCGTAGCTGGTCCAAGCAGGGTTGCGGCCCGCATTATTGGCCCGCGCCCGCAGTACGAAGTTGACGATCTCGTTACGAAAATCCTTCGGGTTGCTGATACCGGCCGGTTTTTCGATCTTTTCCAGCTCGGCGTTGAGCGCCGTGCGGTCGAAGGATTCACCGGTGTCGGGATCGCGGTATTCCTGATCCTGAATCCAGAAATCAGCATAGGTCACGTAGCGATCAAAAATATTCTGCCCATATTCCGAATAGGACTCCAGATAGGCTTGTTGCAGCTCCTTGCCGATGAATTCGGCGTAACGCGGTGCCAGATAGCCTTTCAGGTAGGATAGATATTTTTCTTCGACTTCCGCCGAAAATTGTTCGCGCTCGATCTGCCGTTCCAGTACGTAGAGTAAATGTACCGGGTTGGCGGCGATCTCGACATGGTCGAAGTTGAACACTTGCGACAAGATCTTAAAGGCGAAGCGGGTGGAAATGCCGGTCATGCCTTCATCCACTCCGGCATAATCACGGTACTCCTGCATCGACTTGGCCTTGGGATCGGTGTCCTTGAGGTTTTCGCCGTCATAGACCCGCATCTTGGAAAAGAGGCTGGAGTTTTCCGGTTCCTTGATGCGAGTCAGTACCGAGTATTGCGCCAACATTTCCAGCGTACCCGGTGCACAGGGCGCTTGCGATAAGGAACTGTGGGTGAGCAGTTTCTGATAGATTTTGACCTCGTCCGAAACCCGCAGGCAGTAGGGCACTTTGACGATATAGACCCGGTCGAGAAATGCCTCGTTGTTCTTGTTGTTCTTGAAGGATTGCCATTCCGACTCGTTGGAATGCGCCAGAATCATTCCTTCGAAGGGGATGGCTGATAGACCTTCGGTGCTGTTGTAGTTACCTTCCTGGGTAGCGGTCAGCAAGGGATGCAGCACCTTGATCGGTGCCTTGAACATTTCCACGAATTCCATCAACCCACGGTTGGCGCGGCACAGCGCACCGGAGAAACTGTAGGCATCCGGGTCATTTTGGGCGAAATGCTCCAGTTGGCGGATGTCCACCTTGCCCACCAGCGAAGAGATATCTTGATTATTTTCGTCACCCGGCTCTGTCTTAGCGACGGCAATCTGATTGAGGACTGACGGTCGCAGCTTCACCACTCGAAACTTGGTGATATCGCCGTTGTATTCTTGCAGGCGTTTGGCCGCCCAGGGTGACATGATGTGACGCAAGTAGCGACGCGGAATGCCGAAATCCTCTTCCAGGATCGGGCCATCTTCTTCGGGATTGAACAATCCCAGAGGAGATTCGAATACTGGCGAGCCAGCGATGGCGTAGAACGATATCTTTTCCATCAATTGCTTGAGCCGTTCGGCCAGAGAGGACTTGCCGCCACCCACCGGGCCGAGCAGATAGAGGATCTGCTTTCTCTCTTCCAGCCCCTGCGCCGCATGGCGGAGATAGGAGACGATTTGTTCGATGGCGTCCTCCATCCCGTAGAATTCCTCGAAAGCGGGATAGAGTTTGAGTACTTTGTTCTGAAAGATCCGCGAGAGGCGCGAGTCGTTGCGGGTATCGACCAATTCTGGTTCGCCAATGGCCTTCAGCAGCCGTTCCGGGGCACTGGCATAGGCGCTTGGATCAGTTTTGCATAATTCAAGGTATTCTTGTAACGATAATGTTTCTTCGCGGCTCTCTTCGTAGCGCGATAGATAACGGTTAAAAATCTTCATCGATCATACCTCTTTGTGTAGTCGCGGAAGGGGGCGGCTTCCCGATGCGAGCCCTTGAGTCGTCCAGCCTTGACAGAATTCTTGCTCAGTTGTTGCGTCCTGGATTGGAACCGGCGATGTGGGGTCGCCTGGATGTTGCTGGCCGGCCAGTCGGCGGTGTCCGATGATGATGAGTGGTGACGAGTTCCTCTGACAGGCGCCTCTCAGAGGAGTTGCAGCAATTAACGGACCAACCTTGCTGACGATATACGAGACCGAAGGCCAGTTCCCGAATAGGAAAAAATGGGCGCCATTCGGAATCTTGTTCAAGATGAGAGTCGTGAAATCAGCGACTTAATCATGATTGTTTGACCTGAAAACAGACTGAACAATCCATTGGACCCGCTGTGTAGCCGCAGATTGTAGTCAGGCGATTGCGGTGGCTGAGTCGCTTATTGCGCAGATTTAGTGCAATGCGCTCAAACAGTGCAATGCACTCAGACAGTATGCGGGTTTTTTCGGTTCACTTTATGAGCATCGTGCCTTGCTTGATATGGGGCACGGTTGCTGGAACAGATTCCTGGATCAAATTCCAGAAGAGGATAGATCACAATCCTATTCGGCGGTTCAGACGCTAATCAACCGGGTGGTTGGGATGGAGGCGGCTTTATTGCTAACATCGCTCGCCACGCCGTTTCACCATGCCACAAGGCGCACCATGAAGATTATTAGCGAGTGGTTTCAACGTTTTTTTCACGATCCCCAGGCGGTCATTTTGACCGTGGTGCTGGTGTTGTTGACCAGCGTAATCCTGATTATGGGTCAGGATCTGGCGCCGGTACTGGCCAGCATGGTCATCGCTTATCTGTTAGAGGGCGTCGTACAGCTATTACAGCGTGGATTGCGAGTACCACGGTTGCTGGCATCCACGCTGGTGTTCGTTCTGTTCATCACCTTTGTGCTGTTTTTGCTACTGGGATTGTTGCCAATGCTATCCCAGCAGTTGAGTCAGTTGATCCAACAACTGCCCAATATGATCGTTAAAGGTCAGAATTTGCTGCTCAGTTTACCGGCGATGTATCCAGA
>JACSSB010000052.1 GCA_014879435.1 Phycisphaerales bacterium | reverse complement strand
CTCACGACTCCATCGAATCCAGCCAGTTTTCCACAGTCAGGCCCGGAACCCGGCTAAATTCACGGACGTTATTGGTTGCCATGATCGCCCCTAGCGCTAGGGCATGAGCCGCGATCAGCGTATCCAAAGGTCCAATCGGCGTACCCAGCGCCTTTAAACGGGCTCGCAGCGAACCATAAGCGGTGGCGGCGCACGCGTCGAAAGGTGCGATTTCGAAGAAGGCTAGGAATAATTCCAGCTTAGCGAGATTGACATCGCGGCGTTGGCTGGCAGCAATGCCAAAGCGCAATTCGGCCAATGTGATGGCAGACAGCGCAACCTCGCCTTGTTGCCGACCGTCCAACCGTTGCAGAATTACCTCGAAGCCTGGGCGCTGGTTCAACAGGTAGATACAGATATTGGTGTCGAGCAACACCATCTTCAGCGAAAGTCTCGTGGCTGATCAGTTTCCGGTTGTTGGCGCTCCAAGTCCAGTGGACCAATCTCACCGAGCAGGGCTTTCAGATCATGATAATCATAGGTTTTTGGTAGCAGAATGACGGCGTTACCGACCTTTTTGATGATGATCTCGTCACCTTCAAAACGAAATTCTTTAGGCAAGCGCACGGCTTGACTGTTGCCATTGGTAAACAGGCGGGCGGTTTGCATGGCAGACTCTCGGGTTGATGTACATCCCGAGTATATATTTTTTGACCCTTCAAACAAAATCCCCAGATTGTTGAAAGATCTGCCGCGCTTCGGTGATCGCCTCCAGCCGCTTTTGGCGCAAAGCTTCGGCCAATGCCAATCCGCTCAAACCTTGCTCTAGCAGTGATCGAGTCTGGACACTGGCAGCGGCTTGATGAACCTGTCGAAACAGCGTGGCCTGCCAGTAGTCCCGATTCTCCATCCCCAAGCGGCCACGGGCATCAGCCTCGCAGGCGAGAAGAAACTGCTCGAAGCGCTGTGGCTTGCGCAGGGCATCCAGCCCCATCAGCGTGTTGAGCAAAGTTTTAGGGCGCAGATCCAACACCCGGTGGCAATGCGTATGGAAACGGGCGGTCGCCACGCCCAGTTCGCGATACATGTTCGGCACCCGCAACCGCTGGCAGAAGGCGCGTACCAACTCGGTGCCACGCTGTTCGTGGCCATGATGACGCGGCCACTCTTCGGGTGGAGTCGTTCCTTTGCCGAGATCGTGCACCAGCACGGCGAAGCGAGTGACCACGTCCGCCCCCATGCGGGTAGCTTGTCCCAAGGCCATCAGGGTATGAACCCCGGTATCAATCTCGGGATGATGGGCAGGCGGTTGTGGTACGCCGAACAACTGATCCAATTCGGGAAAGATGCGCGCCAGCGCACCGCAGTCGCGCAAGGTCTCGAAAAAACGTTCCGGCCGCGCTTCGCCCAAGGCACGCACGGTTTCTGCCCAAACCCGTTCCGGGACCAGATGATCCACCTCGCCGTGAGCGACCATGCCCCGCGCCAGATCCAAAGTCTCCGGTGCCACCCGAAAACCCAGCGACGCATAACGCGCACTAAAGCGGGCCAAACGCAGGATACGTACCGGATCTTCGGCAAAGGCTGGCGAAACATGCCGCAACCAGCGCTGTTCCAGATCGCGTGCGCCGTGGTAGGGATCGATCAGTTGCCCATCGGCATCGCGCGCCATCGCATTGATGGTTAGATCGCGACGGCGCAGATCGTCTTCCAGCGCAATTTCCGGTGCAGCATGAAAACTGAACCCATGATAGCCGGGCGCGGTCTTGCGTTCAGTACGAGCCAGCGCGTACTCCTCATGGGTCTCTGGATGCAGGAATACCGGAAAATCCTTGCCGACCGGTCGAAAACCGTGTTCCAACAGTTGTTCCGGGGTGGAACCAACCACCACCCAGTCCCGCTCATGGACTGGTAGATTCAATAATTCGTCGCGTATGGCGCCGCCGACCAAATAGATTTCCATGTTGTGTCCATTCATCGCTTGCTCAACTATGAAGATAATCACCATGATAAACCGGTTGGATCATCTATGGATTTCATGCGCCGCTAACACGACTGATTTTCGGGAATATAGCGACCCTCTTTGGGTCGTGAAATGGAGCGCCATACCCTCCATCGTCATTCCCGCGAATACGGGAATCCAGTGCCTACGATGTCGACCTGGCCCCCCGCCTGCGCGGGGATGACGGCAACCACCACTTATTCAGGAGCACTATAGCCACCCACGATGCGATCACTATTCTGGGCGCTGAAGCTGGGGACTGGGTTCGTGCTGATCCTGTCCGGTTGCGCCGAATTAGGCTATTACCGACAGGCAGCGGCGGGGCAATGGGCGCTGTTTCGAGCTTGTCGGCCGGTGAGCGCCGTATTGGCTGATCCGACGACCTCTGCTGATTTGCGCCAACATCTGGAAACCGCCCAATCCATGCGCGCCTTCGCTAGCACCGAACTGGCACTGCCCGATCATGGCAGTTATCAGAGTTACGCTGATCTTGGGCGACCGTGGGTGGTCCAAAATGTCTTCGCTGCGCCAGAACTGAGTTTGGAGCCGCGTCGCTGGTGTTTTCCGCTCATCGGTTGTCTGAGCTATCGCGGTTATTTTGATGCCAAGGCCGCGCAACGCTTGGCGGAGGCATTGCGCGCCAGCGGTGATGATGTGTATGTCGCCGATATTTCCGCCTATTCGACCTTGGGCTGGTTTGATGATCCCTTGCTCAATACCTTCATTGATTGGCCGGTTGGGCGACTGGCGGATCTGATGTTTCACGAACTGGCCCATCAACGCTTGTACGTGGCCGGTGATACCGGATTCAATGAGGCTTTCGCAACCGTGATGGGGCGCTTGGGTGCGGAACGTTGGTTAGCGCAACATGGCACAGCGCACGATCAGGAAGAATACGCCGTTGATCTGCATCGCCGCGAGCAATTCCTGCAATTGACGGCGGATACGCGGGAGCAACTGGCAGCGGTTTATGCATCGTCCCGTGACGCGACGGCGAAGCGCGCCGAGAAACAAGCTATCCTGGCACGCTTGCGCCAGCGCTATCGGGAACTCAAGCGGGACTGGGGCGGCTATGCCGGTTACGACCGTTGGTTCGATCAGGATTTGAACAACGCCAAACTCGCGGGAATCGCGACCTATCACCAGCAAGTTCCGGCATTTTTGGCCCTGTTCGAGCAAGAAGGGCGGGATTTTGCGGCGTTCCAGCGCGCAGCGACAGCAATCAGCGAGTTGCCGCCTTCTGAGCGGGCGGCACGCTTGCAGGCGCTGTCGGCATGTAACTGTTCAGTCCCCCCCTTTAGCAAACTTGTCATTACCCAAATCACCCACACTTATAAGGGAGGTAAGCGATG
>JACSSB010000274.1 GCA_014879435.1 Phycisphaerales bacterium | reverse complement strand
CTCAATCGTCGCAAAGATGGCCCCCCCGGTTGGATAACCCTCTGGCGCGGTATGAAAAAACTGGATCTCTTCGTCCAGGGCGTTCGCCTAGCACGTAAGTTGCCCGGTTTTGGGTAATGACAAGCTGCCAAGGGGGAGTACGTAGAAAGCGGGAGGAGGTCATTCACAATCCCGTCCGCCCAGGCCGGGTCGTAGTCGCCAGCGTCGTCCGTAACTGCCGATAGCTCTCCAAGCGGCGTAGGGCAATTTCGCCACGCTCGGCTGCCGCCCCCAGTGCACAACCGGGTTCACCCTGATGGCGGCAATTGGAAAATCGGCAACAACCCAGATACGGCGCCAGCTCCGGGAATCCCCGCTCCAGGACATCTGGGCCGATCTCGCCTAATTCAAAACCACGCACACCCGGCGTATCGATCAGATCACCACCGTCTGGCAAGTGATAGAGCATGCTGGCGGTGGTGGTGTGGGAGCCGTGACCTGTAACCTGTGATATGGCACGAATACGGATTTCACGATCCGGTAGCAATGCCTTGACCAGCGATGACTTGCCCACCCCCGATTGGCCGACCAGAAGACTAACGCGACCGCCCAACCAAGCACGTAGCTCATCCAGCCCATGTTCCTGACGGCTACTGGCCAGCAACAGCGGATAACCGATGCGCTGATAAGGCTCCAAGCGCGCCAGCAATGCGGTGCGTGCCGAGGCACTCAGCAGATCCACCTTGTTCAAGATCAGTAAGCCCTGGACGCCGATAGCGGCAATCGCCACCAGATAGCGGTCGATCAAATATTCACTGAGTTCCGGCTCTGGCGCCAACACCACCGCCACTTCATCGAGATTGGCAGCGACCGGTCGCGGTTGGCCATGGTAATCGGGGCGCGTCAACAGCGAGCGGCGTTCGGCTACGGCCACTACCACTCCTTCCTCCGCGCCAGAAGGTTGCCAGATCACCTGATCGCCACAGGCCAATCGACCCAGGTTTTGCCGGGCCGCGCAACGAAACAATGCACCTGCACAATCCTCGACGATCAGGGTCGCGCCATGATTGACGATCACTAAACCGGTCTGTTCTGGACCCAATCCGGCTTCTTCCAGAGCCGGGGCCAGCGAGCCATCGACCCTAGCGCGGCGGCGATCCTGTCGCTGCTGGATGCGCGTGCGTTGCTGCTGAGTCAGGCGTCGGCCAGCCATAGCACCCTACCAAACACTGGCTGAAATCGAAGTGCTGCTGGAATCGGGTTAAACTGATGGCAGTCGCCGCCAGCCGTATACCGCTGGAATTCATCCTTCCTCTTGCTCTTACTCTTCGAAGACATCATGTCCCCTGATAACCTCATCTGGATCGACCTGGAAATGACCGGCCTCAACCCACAGGCCGATTGCATCATCGAAATCGCCACCATCGTGACCGACAGTAACTTGGAGGTGCTGGCCGAAGGACCGGTACTGGCCATTCATCAAAGCGACCTGATCCTGTCGGCAATGGATGATTGGAATCAGAAACAGCACGGCGCATCCGGTCTGGTAGCTCGGGTGCGTGCCAGCGAAGTGAGCGAGCACGAGGCCGAAACTCGCACCTTGGACTTTCTTTCTCAATACGTTCCAGCGGGCAAATCGCCCATGTGCGGCAACAGCATCTGCCAGGATCGGCGCTTCCTGGCGCGCTGCATGCCCCAACTGGAAGCCTACTTCCACTATCGCAACCTGGATGTCAGCACGCTCAAGGAACTGGCTCGCCGCTGGTATCCAGGGCAGCTCAAAGGCTTTAACAAGAGTTCGGCCCACCTAGCGCTGCAAGACATCCGCGACTCCATCGAAGAACTGCGTTTTTATCGCAAGCAACTCTTCGTACCTGCGGCAAATCCTTCCGCTTAATTCCCCTTTTTCGCAAAGGTGGAGGTGAAGGATTACATCCTTCCCAATACCGTCCCAAGCCGCACTATAACGTGGTGTTTGCCGTCATCCCCGCGTAGGCGGGGAACCAGAGCCACATCGCCGCTACTGGATTCCCGCTTTCGCGGGAATGACGATGAGGTACATAACGCTTCGTTTTCACAACCCAAAGAGGGTTGCTATATCTCCGCTCAAGACTCGATCGGCAGGCTGAGGTCATTGCCCCATTCCGACCAAGCGCCGGAATAGCCGCGCACTCGCGTATAGCCGAGATGGCGCAACACCCAATAGGTGTGCGCCGAACGGTGATGGGTCTGACAATAAACGATCACTTCTTTGTTGGGCGACACGTTGCGCGCTTCCAGCAATTTTCTTAGTACCGGATCAGGTTGGTAACGAGACTGACGATGGATATCCATGGCGTCGGTCCAGTTCAGATTGACCGCGCCGGGAATATGGCCACCACGCGCGGCACGCTGATCAGCGCCGGAGAATTCGGCGGGAGTCCGAGCATCGAGTAGCACCACATCGTCATTTCCGAGTTGCTTCAGGATGTACTCCTTATCGGCCAGCGCTGCTGGATTGGCGATGTGGGCCGCATAAGTGCTACCCGCTGGGTGGCAGACTTCCGTTTCCAGCGGCCCGGTAGCAGTATTCCAAGCATGAATACCGCCGTTGAGCAGGGACAGCTGTTGGTGACCGAGCACTTCCAGTGTCCAGAGCAATCGACTGGCGCGGCCATTGCCGTCTCCATCATAGGCGACTACGTGCCGTTCTGGGGTTAATCCAAGCTGCGAGCATACTTCGCTGAGCCGTGCTTCAGTTGGGAACAAACCCAGGGCGGGCGGTTCGACCCGCACCAGATTGGCATAATCGAGCGAGATCGCGCCGGGAATATGGCCCGCAGCGTAGCGGTCTGGATCGCACAGATCGACGATCAGGATCGTGGGATCATCCAGATAGGGCTGGAGTTGCTCCGGCTCGATCAGTCGTGGCAGATTGGGGGCAGTGTTCATATCAGCTCCTGATAAAGAAGGGATGCCACAGCATGCCCGGTTTTGGCGCACCGATTGCGAATGGCACAGTTTGATCGGTGAAAGGAGACTCCACACACAAAAGGCTGTCAAAAACCGGCGCCGGTTTAACATTCCTCCTCCGGCATAAATTCCTGCAGTAAATCGTTCAGGAACCGCAACCCCAGTTCGGTAGCGCACAGACGATCCGGGTCGGATTCGAGCAAGCCCCGCGCCCGCGCGCGGCTCAATCCCGGTTCCAACGCCGCCAGCGGTAAACCACTTCGCTCGCTAAACAGAACCGTCGGTACGCCCTCGACTAGACGCAGGGCGTTCATCAAAAACTCCAGCGGTAGATCCGCCTCGGGCACCGGTGCATCACCACCGATACCGTCCGGGGTACCGGCCCGCGCCAGATAATCCTGCGGATGCTTGCGCTTCCACAAACGATGGATCGCACCAGAAGCGGGGTCGCTCAGCTTCGCATGCGCACCGGCACCGATACCGAGATAATCCCCGAATTGCCAATAATTCAGATTATGCCGACAGCGCTGGTTTTCACGAGCATAAGCCGATACCTCATAGCGCTGATAGCCATGCTGGGCCAAGGTATCCTGGGCGCGATCCTGGATCGCATCGATCAAGTCCTCGTCTGGCAGCACTGGCGGGGCGCGATAGAACAAGGTATTGGGTTCAAGGGTGAGTTGATAATAAGACAGATGCGCCGGGCGTAATGCCAGTGCTTGGGCAATATCGCTTTGCGCCTGTTCGACGGTCTGCCCTGGCAAGCCGAAGATTAGATCCAGATTGAAATGATCCAATCCAGCGGCATGCGCAGCTTCAGCCGCCGCAATCGCCGCCTGCGCGTCATGAATCCGCCCCAGGCGTTGCAGGTGCCCATCGTCGAAACTCTGTACTCCAATCGACAACCGATTGATACCCGCTGCACGGAATTCGGCGAATTTACCCCGCTCCACCGCGCCAGGATTGGCTTCCAGCGTGATTTCCAATCCCGGACGCATGGGCAGGCGGGCGCGCAATCCGGCTAACAGTCGATCCACGGCCTCGGCTGAAAACAGGCTTGGCGTGCCACCGCCGATAAACACGCTGTCGATGCGCCGCCCCCAAACTCGCGGTAGATCCTGTTCCAGATCGGCTAGCAGCGCATCCACATAAGCCTGTTCCGGTAACGGCTCGCGCATGGCGTGGGAGTTGAAGTCGCAGTATGGACACTTACGCAGGCACCAGGGGATATGAATATACAACCCTAGCGGAAGCGGAGCGGTGAAAGTCAGCATCGTGCCTGCTCAATCCACCGCCGATACCGGCTTCAATTTCAGCTCTTGCGCCAACTGCGCCAGCGCCCGCCCACGATGGCTCAGTTGGTTTTTGCGCGCCAGATCCAGCTCGGCAGAGGTGCATCCTTCGGTCGGCACGAAGAACAGCGGATCGTAACCAAAACCCCCAGTACCGCGTGGCTCGCTGAGGATGATGCCTTCCCAGGTTTGCTGACAAAGCAAAGGCAGCGGATCGGTGGCATCGCGCAGCAGCACCAGCGCGCAAGCAAAACGGGCTGAGCGCTGTGCTTCTGCCACACCCTGCAACTCTGCCAGCAGGCGGGTATTGTTGGCGCGATCATTGGCACCAGGACCGGCATAACGCGCCGAATAAATTCCCGGCGCACCACCCAGCGCATCCACCACCAGCCCAGAATCATCGGCCAGTGCTGGTAATCCAGTGTGACGAGCGGCATGGCGGGCCTTGAGCAGCGCGTTTTCGACGAAGCTCAGCCCAGTTTCCTCGACTTCCGGCACGGCGAAGGCCGATTGCGGCACGATTTCTATCCCCAATCCGGCCAAGGCAGCACTAAATTCCCGAACTTTGCCCGGATTGCCCGTCGCCAGGACGATCTTGCGCATCACGCGTCTCCATTGTTCAGCCGTAAGTATTCACCTCCCCCCTTTGAAAAAAGGGGGGGCGGGGAGGATTTCGCACAACAACCCGAACTCAAATCCCTCCTAGCCCCCCTTTGCTAAAGGGGGGAACTAAACGGTTATGTCCAGTCGTTCAGCCGGGCAATCCCAGCACTTCCCGTTGCTTGCGCAGCAATTGCTCGATACCACCACGCGCCAGATTCAGCATCGATTCCAATTCTTCCATGCGGAAGGCATGGCCTTCGGCGGTACCCTGCAGTTCGATAAACGCACCGGCATCGTTCATAACCACATTCATATCGGTTTCGGCCTCGGAATCTTCGGCGTAATCCAGATCCAGCACCGGCACTCCCCGAAAGATGCCCACCGACACCGATGCCACCTGTCCGTGCAGCGGATTTTTCTTGAGTAGCTTTCGACCGATCAGATGACGCACCGCATCGGCCAATGCCACGAAACTACCGGTGATGGCAGCGGTACGCGTACCGCCATCAGCCTGAATCACATCGCAATCGAGAGTGATGGTGCGCTCGCCCAGCGCCTCCCGATCCAGCACGGCGCGCAAGGCGCGGCCGATCAGGCGCTGGATTTCCATGCTGCGTCCATCTTGCCGCCCGCGGCTGGCCTCGCGGCTGGAACGCGTGTGGGTCGCGCGTGGCAACATGCCATATTCCGCCGTCACCCAGCCCTGCCCTTTTCCTTTGAGAAAGAACGGTACACGTTCTTCGATGCTGGCGGTGCAGATGACCTGGGTATCGCCGAACTCCACCAACACCGATCCCTCAGCATGTTTGGTGAATTGGCGGGTGATCCGAATCGGGCGCAGTTCATCGGCGGCGCGGTGGCTAGGACGCATGCAGGGTTTCCTGTAGTGAATAAGATCAAGACCAAATTTCAGAGTATTCCAGATTGTAATGGAATCGCTCCGCGATGCGGGACGACTTCGCCCAGCTTTAGCAATACGGGGAAAATTCGAGTCTTTAGCGCGCCAAGCCAACAGGCACAACCTAAGATAAAAGGACTATCAAAGACGAGGATAAGCCATGTTACGCAGTATGACTGCCTTCGCACGCCAGGAGCAGGCCAGCGCCTGGGGTACCATCATCTGGGAATTACGCTCGGTCAACCACCGCTATCTGGAAAGCACCATCCGCCTGCCAGAATCCTTGCGTGGCCTGGAACTGTCCGTGCGCGAGCGCATTGCCAATCAATTAAGTCGCGGCAAAGTGGAATGTATTCTCAAACTGCAAACCGCAGGCGCAACCCTGGCCACACTGAGTTTGAACCATTCTATGGTCGAGCGCCTGCTGGAGGTGGCGAACGAGGTGGAACACATGATCGGGCCGGGCACTGGGCTGCGCTTGGTGGATGTGCTGCGCTGGCCAGGGGTAGTCAATGAGGCTGATCCGGATCTGGATGAGGTCAAACAGGCCATTCTCGATTGCCTGGAAGGGGCGTTACGTGAGTTGGTCGCTACCCGCGAACGGGAAGGCCAACGCACCGCTGAATTACTGCGGCAGCGTTGTGATGCCATGCGGGTTCAGGTCAAGCGGGTGCGCACGCGCCGACCCGAGGTGCTGGCACGCTGGCGCGACAAATTACTGAACCGCCTCACCGATATCCCCATTGACGCCGACGTGGGCCGTCTGGAACAGGAATTGGTACTGATCGCTCAGCGCCTGGATGTGGATGAAGAACTCGACCGCCTGGATACACATCTCGATGAAATCGAAGCGGTGTTCGGACGGGAAGAAGCCGTTGGCCGTCGGCTGGATTTCCTGATGCAAGAACTCAATCGGGAAGCCAACACCCTCTCCTCAAAATCTGCCGACGCCGATACCACGCGCGCTGCGGTTGAACTCAAGGTGCTGATCGAGCAAATGCGGGAACAGGTGCAGAATCTTGAATAGGGCCTTACTCCGCCTTACCACGAACCAATGCTCAAAAAATAATTATTTCAATTAGTTTCTCTACGTTGCAATTCATCTCAAGCGATCTTGCAATTGTCTATCGTGTACACAGATGTATCTATAAAATACTTTTGATACAAGTATTTAGGTATGCGAGCGACATGAACAGCTTAAGTGATTTGCAAATCCGCCAATGGATCAAAGCGGATGAACGTCATGATTTGGGTCGCTGGAAGTATCCGAATATCATGCGTAGCCGCATTGAGCGCGATATCAAGCCCCATATCGGGGGGCTGGTTGTGGATACCGTGAGGCCCATGCACATAGACGCAATGTTGCAAGTGATTGTGCAACGTGGCACGCCCACTATTTATTGCCAACGATGTGCTGCGCTGGGCGCGCCATATTTTCGATTACGCTATCAAGCGTCATCTGGTGCAGTACAACCCCGGCGTTCGACTTTCCCAATACAGGGGGGAAGGAGGTGGCGCAGGAACGGACATTGTTATGGGATGAATTAGTCTGGCTGTTTGAAATCATGCAAAATTCACTGCATCGACTCGGCCATGTTCAACCAACTTCCCCCAGGGGGTATACAACGGCATGATGCCGTGCACCATTAGCCAACAGACGAACGCTACGCTTTTGTGGCCAGCTAGGTTGTCGTGTCGAGGATCAGCAGTATCCGTAAGGGCGGATAACCCGGATAACCCTTCCTGCCAGTCGTAATAACCACAATCGGCGCTGAGGATGACGCACTTTGATCCGGTGGTTACCCGGATGGCGGTCGGTCGCCAGCCTCTGCGACCGATCTTTTCGAACCGCATTGACCTTCACCAATGACCCAAAACGCCTTGCACGACATCAAACAACTCGAAAACTCGCTGTGGGAAGCCGCTGACCAGCTTCGCGCCAATTCCAAACTGACCAGCAGCGAATACTGTATGCCGGTGCTGGGGGTAATCTTTCTCCGTCACGCCAGCAATCGCTATCAGGTAGCACTGAAACAGATTGAAGCCGATCAATCCGTCGGCAAGATGCCGAAACGACCGCTGGTCAAGAGCGACTTCATCAAGCGTCGAGCTTTGATGCTCCCCGAACCAGCGCGGTATGACGTACTACTCAAACGACCCAAGGATAATAAGCTGAGCACGGCGCTGGTTGCGGCGATGCAAGCCATTGAGGAGGAGTTTGAGCCGCTGCGAGGTCAGTTACCGAAGGATTACAACAAGTTCGAGAGTGATTTGCTGGAAAATCTGCTGCGCGCTTTCGACAGTGAGGCACTGCGCAATGCTAGCGGTGACGTATTCGGCCGCATCTACGAATACTTTCTGATGAAGTTTGCAATGCAGGGCGCTCAGGATAATGGCGAGTTCTTCACTCCACCCTCGCTGGTGCAAACCATCGTCAACGTCATTGAACCTGATCACGGTAAGGTGTTCGATCCCGCTTGCGGTTCCGGTGGCATGTTCGTGCAATCCAGCCACTTTATCGAGCGCCAAGGGCAGGACACCAGTCATCAGGTCACTTTCTATGGGCAGGAGAAGACCGCCACCACCATTCGCTTAGCCAAGATGAATCTGGCGGTACATGGGTTGGAAGGTGATATTCGCGAGGCCAACACTTTCTATCAGGACGAGCACAATTTATTCGGTCGCTGCGATTTCGTCATGGCCAATCCGCCGTTCAATGTGGATATGGTGGATGCCGAAAAGGTGAAGACCGACCGCAGATTGCCGTTTGGGTTGCCGGGGACCACCAAGGGCGCGGGTAAGAAGAAGGAAGGAGACATCAAAAACAACAAGCAGACCGTTTCCAATGGCAACTATCTGTGGATTTCCTACTTTCACAGCTACTTGAATCCAAAGGGTCGGGCGGGTTTCGTCATGTCCTCGCAGGCGTCCAGCGCCGGGCATGGCGAGGCGGAAGTACGCCGTAAGATCGTGGAAACCGGCGATGTGGATGTGATGATCGCCATCCGTTCCAATTTTTTCTACACCCGCACCGTCCCTTGTGAGTTGTGGTTCTTCGACAAGGGCAAGTCGGAGACGCGCCACGACACGGTGTTGATGCTTGATGCGCGCAACGTCTACCGCAAGGTCACCCGCAAAATTTATGACTTCAGCCCAGAACAACTCGCCAACCTGACCGCTATCGTCTGGCTGTATCGGGGCCAGCAGGCGCGTTTCCTAGCGTTGGTGCGAGATTATGTCGCCGCCGTTTGCCAGGAGACCGCCGCCGTTCCCGATGAACTGGAGCGTTTCGAGACGACCTTCAAGGGCTTGCAAATCCAGTTTGTGGAGTTTGATGAGCGGGTGAAGAGGCTGGCCATACTCACACCGGAGCAGAAACAGCCGCTTGCCGATGGCTTGGTGGAACTCGCTGAAACTCAACAAGCGTATGAGGCCGACCGCGCCGCGCTGCTTGGGGAACTGGCGGATTTCCGCAACTGTTACGCCACTGCTCCGCCCGATGCCAATGAGGCCCAGCACGCCACTCGCCATGCCTTCGAGCCGCTGGCCGATAAAATCAAGGGTTTGGTCAAGCAGGTGGACTTACTTTACAAGCTTGCCGCTCGATGCGGGACACTGGCGCAAGAACTGGCGTCGGCCGAGGAAGCTGCCGAGCTTCATGATCGCCGTCTTGCCAACAAGCGCCTCAAACAATTGGAGGAGGAGCGCAAACAGGCGGTGGAGCAACTCAAGGCCGCCGCCTATTTCCACCGGCAAATCGTCTGGCTGCAAGACCGTTTTCCCAACGCGGAAATGCAGGCCGTGCCGGGTTTATGCAAGGTGGTGACGCGCGCCGAGATTGCAGCCGCCGACTGGAGTTTGACGCCAGGCCGCTATGTCGGCGTCGCGCCGCCAGAAGTGGACGAGGATTTCAATTTTGAGCAGACCTTGCGCGACATTCATGTGGAACTTGCGGACCTGAATCGGGAGGCGGTGGAGCTGGCGGCAAGGATTCAGGAGAATTTCGAGGAGTTGGGGATATGAGATGGCGCGAGATCACCCTCGGGTCTGCAATCCGCGTAAAGCATGGTTATGCTTTCAAAGGCGAATATTTTTCGGATAGCGGAAAGTATATTTTACTTACTCCAGGGAATTTTAATGAAGAAGGCGGGTTTCGGATTCGCCCTGATAAAGATCGTGCATACCAAGGTGACATTCCTGAATCTTTCATTCTCGACAAGGATGATTTGATTGTAGCAATGACTGAACAAGGGCCAGGGCTATTAGGTAGCTCAGCACTAATTCCTCAAGCAGATCGATACCTGCATAACCAGCGGTTGGGATTAGTTAACCAGATCGATGAAGCTTTTCTGGATAAACAATTTCTTTATTTTCTCTTCAATACTAGATCTGTTCGTGCCCAAATTAGCGGCAGTGCTTCTGGTACAAAAGTTCGCCATACTGCACCGGAGCGAATCTACCAAGTTCGTGTATGTGTACCTGCTGAAGTAAGAGTGCAACGCAAAATCGCCTCCATCCTTTCCACCTACGACGACCTCATCGAAAACAACCGCCGCCGGATGGCATTGTTGGAAGAATCGGCGCGGCTGCTCTACCGAGAATGGTTCGTGCGGCTGCGCTTTCCCGGCCATGAACATACACGGATTATTGATGGCGTGCCGGAGGGGTGGGAGCGGAAGACTCTGGGCAACCGTGTAATCCTGAACTACGGCAAAGCATTGAAAGCTGACGACCGTATTGAAGGGCTTTTTCCTGTCTACGGCTCAAGCGGCGTTGTCGGCACGCATGAAAAGGCGTTGGTTTCAGGCCCTGCAATCATTGTTGGACGCAAAGGCAATGTTGGCAGCGTTTACTGGTGCACTCAAAATTTTTACCCTATTGATACGGTTTATTTTATTGATGCCACGATGAGCAATCTCTATTTGTACTATGCGCTTCAACACATGCACTTCATCAGCACCGATGTGGCAGTACCGGGCCTCAATCGTGGCTTCGCCTATAGTCGGCCATTGATTATCCCAACTGACTCGATTTTTTGCGCTTTTCTGGAAATGGTTTCACCGATCCATGAGCAACTTAATAAACTCGAAGAAATAAACGCGAGACTCCGCGCTGCCCGCGATTTACTCCTGCCGCGTCTGATGAGTGGTGAGATTGCGGTATGAGTCTGGAAGACCAACAGACGGATCGAAAATCGTTGCGGGTCATCACCGGCAGGGCTGATTGGAACGAGATTGCCAAGGATTGTGTGTGTTTTGCTAATGGTCAGGGTGGACGGTTGCTGATCGGTATCGAGGACGGTGAAATCCTGCCTCCGTTCAGTCAAACCATCAATCCCGAACTGCTGGACACTTTCCGCAAGCGCATCAGCGAACTAACCGTCAATGTCCAAGTTCTGCCCCAAATCATCACAGCTGACAATGGCGGACAATTCATCGAACTCACCATTTCACGCGCTGTGAGCGTCGCCTCGACCTGCGATGGGCGCTACTTTCTACGGGTGGGCGACGCCTGCCAGCCCCTGGTCGGTGATGACGTGCTGCGGCTTGCCAACGAGCGACCGGGGTTCTCGTGGGAACCCATGACCCAACTCGGCATACCGCGCACAGCGGTGGACGCCGCCAAACTGGATGCCCTCGTGACCGGAATCCGGGCATCTAGCCGAGTGAAAGCATCGGTCAAGGAAAAAACACTGGATGAACTGCTCACTCACTACGGACTAGCAGATGGCGCGACGCTCACGAATCTAGGCATCCTGCTGCTGAGCGATGCGCTTGGCCGTTCGCGCTTGGGTACAGCCCCTATCGTCCAATTCCTCAAGTACGACGAACGCGGCCAGAAGGTCAACAAACTGCTGTGGGATGATTACTCGCTCTCTCCCGTAGAGCTGGTCAGCGCCATTTGGGAAGAAGTACCAGACTTTCGCGAGAGCTATGAAATTGCGGAAGGTTTGTATCGGCGCAACGTGCCTGCGTTCGACGAAAAGGTGGTTCGCGAGTTGCTGGTCAATGCTTTGGTGCACCGACCCTATACCCAGCGCGGCGACATTTTCCTCAATCTGCACCCCGACCGGCTGGAAGTGGTCAATCCGGGACGACTACCGCTCGGAGTCACGCCGCAAACCATCCTCCACGCCAGCCGCCGTCGCAATGACGCACTCGCCCGCGTCTTTCATGATCTAGGACTGATGGAACGCGAAGGAAGTGGGTTTGACATGATGTACGAGCGCCAGCTTGCTTATGGCCGACCCGCACCGACGCTTATCGAAGGCCAGGATTCCGTTCATGTTACCGTGCGGCGGCATATCCTCAAACCGCAGGTGATCCGTCTAATCGAAACGGCTGATAAACAGTTTCAACTTACACAGCGCGAGCGGATTACGTTGGGATTACTCGCCCTGTCTGAAGCAATGACCGCTCGCGAGCTGGCGAAGTGCCTGGAGTTACCCGAAACCGAAAACCTTGACGCTTGGCTGGGGCGCTTGCCAGATTGGGGTATTGCTCAGACCAGTGGCCGCACCCAAGGCACGCGCTACTTCGTAACACCCGCTTTATTGCACGATGCCGATCTTACGCAGCTCACCACGTTGACGCGGATTGAGCCGCACCGCCTGACTGAGTTGGTCAGGGAAGATCTGCGCCGCTACCCTGATTCTAAAATAGGAGACGTTCATCAGCGCATCGGTAAAGAGATCAATCGTTCCCAGCTTAAACGAACGATGGCGGAACTCGTCCATACCGGCGCAGTAGTCATGCAGGGCGCACGCAACGGTGCACGCTATCGACTGGCATAGCTACCAGGGGATTCCAAATTTTGGCTCAAAACTGACCGAATCCTTTCGTGTTGAGCCAATCTGATTTTTATATTCTATTTAACAATTTGTTATTAAATTAATTTTTTTGGCTCAGTCGTATTTGAGCGGTCTATATATCCGAGCCAATAGGCTGACAAGGAAAACAAGCATATGGCCTACACCGACATCAACAGTGAAGATCGGCTGGTCCAGGCCACCTTCGCCGAACATTTGGAAAAAGTACTGGGTTGGGACAGCCTCTACGCCTGGAATCAGGAAACCTTCGGCCCGGACGGCACACTAGGCCGCACCGACACCCGCGAGGCTGTACTCAAACGCGATCTACGCGCCGCACTGATCAAACTCAATCCCGAATTACCGACCAAGGCTATCGATGATGCAGTCAGCGCGCTCACCCATTACGACTTCTCTCGCTCCCTGATCCAGCACAATCAAGAATTCCATCGGCTGATCCGTGACGGTGTGCCGATCAACTACCGCAATGCCAAGGATGATCTGTGCCACACCCAAGCCCAGATCATCGACTTTCGCAATCCCGCCAACAACCGCTTTCTGGCTGTACGGGAACTCAAACTTACCGGCCTGCGAGCCCCTGGTTACAACCGTCGTGCCGATCTGGTCTGCTTCGTCAATGGCCTACCGCTGGTCTTCATCGAACTCAAGGCGGTCTACAAGAATATTCGTGCCGGGTTCGAGGGCAATCTCAAGGACTACCTGGACGAACACGTCATCGCCCACGCCTTCCACCACAACGCTTTTCTGATCGTCAGCAATGGCCATCACGCCCGCTACGGCTCCATCACCAGCGAATGGGAGCACTTCGCCGAATGGAAGCGGCTGGACGAACGCGACCAAGGCTGCATCGACGCTGAAGTGCTGCTCAACGGGATGTTGGATAAAACGCGACTGCTGGACATCATCGAGAACTTCATCCTGTTCGACACCAGCAAGCCGGGAGCGACCCGCAAGATCGTCGCGCGCAATCATCAGGTGTTGGGCGTGAACAACGCCGTCGCCGCCGTAATCCGCCAGGAAGAACTCAAGCGCCAGTTCCCGCCCGAACGGCGGCTAAGCTACCGCGTGATCGAATTACCCCGCGAACAAGCCACCGACGGCGATCTACGAGCGCTAGCCGCGTCCGATAAACCTCGCGCCGTGCGCCTGCCGGAGTTGGCACATCCGGAATTGGGCAAGCTGGGCGTGTTCTGGCACACCCAAGGCAGCGGTAAGTCCTACTCCATGGCTTTCTTCACTGAAAAGGTCCGGCGTCAGATTCTGGGCAACTTTACCTTCTTGCTGATGACCGACCGTGACGACCTGGACAGCCAGATTTACCGTACTTTCGTCGGCTGCGGGGTGGCGGACGACAACACCCCACGGGCCAGTTCGGGCGAAACACTGAAGCAACTGCTCCAGCAGAACCACCGCTACCTATTCAGCCTGATCCACAAGTTCAACCAGGATGTGAACCCGGATCAGCCCTATAGTCACCGCGATGACATCATCGTCATTTCCGACGAAGCGCACCGTACCCAGGCCGGCAAGCTGGCTCGCAACATGCGCCTAGCGCTGCCGAACGCCGCCTTCATCGGCTTCACTGGTACTCCGCTGTTCCAAGAGGATGAACTGACCAAGCGCATCTTCGGCGGCTATATCTCCCGCTACGACTTCAGGCGCTCGGAGGAAGACGGCGCAACGGTGAAGCTGGTCTACGAAAATCGAGGTGAGAAATTGGGGTTAACTCGATTCGACCTCAACGACCGCATCGCCGAGGCTATCGAAAAAGCCGACCTGAACCCAGATCAACAAGCCTTGCTGGAAAAACTGCTGGGCAAGGATTACGAAATCATCACCGCCGACGACCGGCTGGACAAGATCGCTGCCGATTTCGTGGAACACATCACCACTCGCTGGGAATCCGGAAAATCCATGTTGGTGTGCATCGATAAGCTCACCTGTGCCCGAATGTTCCAACTCATCGAACCCCGATGGCGGAGGCAGCAACGAGCCGTGCGCGAAGAGATCGCCATCAAGGAAGCCGCCATCGCTAGAGAGCGGGGTGCCGATACCCGCCAGCTTCTGCACGCCCAGCGCGACCGCTTGCTTGCCAAGGCGAAATGGCTGGACGAAACGATCATCGAAATCATCATCAGCGAAGCACAGAACGAAGTCGCCGATTTTCAGAAATGGGATTTCAATATCATCCCTCATCGCACGATTATGAAACGTGGCTTCGAGACAGCGGACGGTCAGCAGATGGATGTGGAGTCTGCCTTCAAAGATCCGGGGCATCCCTTCCGCATCGCTATCGTCTGTGCCATGTGGTTGACCGGCTTCGATGTGGAATGCCTCTCGACGCTCTATCTCGACAAACCGATGAAGGCACACACTCTGATGCAGGCCATCGCCCGCCCCAACCGGCGCTATCCCGGCAAAGATTTTGGCCTGATCGTGGATTACAACGGGATGCTCAAAAGCTTGCGCGAGGCGCTGGCTCAATATGCGCTGGGTGACCAGACCGACTCATCTGACGAGATCGTCACACCGGTGGAAGAACATGTCAAAGTGCTGCTGGACACTATTAAGGCCGCCGAAGCCCATCTGCAGAACCTAGGTTTCAACCCGGCCCGCCTGGCCGGTGCGAAGGGTTTTTCCCGGATTGCCGCCTTGGCCGATGCGGTGGAGGCGGTATACACCTCCGACGAAGCCAAACGCCGCTTCGAAATTCTGGCCCGGCAGGTATTTAGCCGCTTCAAGGCGCTGTTGATGGAACCTTCCGCATTCGCCTACGCCGAACGGCACGACAACCTCGAAGCCATCTACAAGAAACTCACCGAACGACGCGACACGGCCGACGTGACAGAACTGCTCAAGGCACTGCACCGCATTGTCAACGAAGCGATCCGCACGCAAGCTTCCGAGCAGACTTTCGAGGACCCTAAATTCTACGACCTGAGCCAGATCGACCTGGAAAAGCTGCGGGATGAATTCGCCAAAAAGGTGAAATGGAAGGCAACTGCCCTACAAGATATTCGCAACCTCGTCGAGCAAAAACTCACCGAAATGCTAGCGCACAACCCGCAGCGCATGGATTATGACAAACGCTATCGGGAAATCATTGCCGATTACAATCGGGAAAAAGATCGCGTTACCATCGAAGAAACCTTTACCAAGTTGGTTGATCTCGCCAAGAATTTGGACGCTGAACAGTGCCGAGCGGTGGAGGAAGGATTGAGTGAGGAAGAATTGGCGCTGTTTGACCTACTCAAAAAAGAGCATCTTGGTAAAACCGAACGAGAACGAGTCAAGCTGGCCAGCCGCGATTTACTTCAAGAGCTACAAAATCTTCTCGCCCCACTCGACCAATGGACCCGTAAGGCGCAAACCCAAGCCGAGGTCGAAGTATTTATCCTAGATCATCTTTATTCACTGCTGCCTAGCCCTTCATTTTCGGATGCTGACAAAGCCGAAGCGGCGAAAAGAGTCTACAGCTTTATCTGGCAGCAGAGTGCAAGCAGCCTGCCTGCATCGATAAGGATGCGTAATTGACGAATGCCAGACTGAAACAACATCGCGGTAGCGGTCGGTTTATCTATCTGGCCACCTATCAGAACAGGACCATCGAGCGGCGCCAGCCTGGAAAGGCATTGTTCCCCGCAACGAGGATTACGTTTTGGTACACATCGGTTTCGAGAATGAAAGGGCTCAGGTACTCTCTCAGACCGCATGTACCCAAAAGCGTCTACATAGATTTAGGTGCAAGCGGGGAAACCGGTGAACCTACGACAGCGTCTTGACCCACGGCTGCACCTCACCGCCGCCATCGGTTGGACCGTGTTCGCCATCATCTTATTGGCGGCACTGGCTGGTGCGAATTTAGCCTCCAGGGAGGCCGAGCGTCGCATCCGGGCTGATATCGAACGCTTATTGACCCAGTTCGCCACGCAAATCCACCTCGCGCTCGACATGAATCTCGCGACGCGACGCTCCATTCTGCAGACTACCGCCGCACAAATCGTCGCCTCTTACGACCGTGGAACCGAAGCCCTCCGTCACCCTATCGAAGCGGTACAGGCGCAATTTCCCGAGTTCGTCTGGCTCGGCGTGGCGGACGAACGCGGCCAAGTGGTAGCAGCCACAGGCGGAATCCTGCACGGTGCAGATGTTTCTACACAATCCTGGTTTCAGGAAGGCCAGCAACACCCTTTTCTCGGCGATACCCGTCACTATCCTCTGCTGGAACAGATGCCGCCAATGGCCCTGAGCAACCGCTCACCGGGATTTGTAGCTGCCGTACCGATCTTGCAACCTTCGGGGCAGAGGATCGGTGTGCTCGGTGCACGGCTCTCATGGGACTGGATCGCACGCCAACAGGATCGCTTACTCCATGAGTTGGAAACCGAGCAGCCACTTGATTTATTGTTGATCACCGCCGATCACTTCGTAGTGATGGGTCCATCCAACTGGCTCGGGCGCACGCTCACGACGGATTCCGATCTGAGTGACAGGGGCAGCCACATGGTCGGTCGGCATAGCGCACGCGACCCAAGCAAAGCGGGTTTGGACTGGAGCGTGGTCCTGCGTCAAGAGGCTAATACCGCGTTGCTACGCGCCAAAACGATCCATCACATGATCTTTCTGCTGGTATT
>JACSSB010000054.1 GCA_014879435.1 Phycisphaerales bacterium | reverse complement strand
CCAAAGCAATTCAACGGCTTGGCTCAATGCTGTGCCGATGTCAGTGCCGTCGATCTCGCTTAGCATCTCTAATTTTTTTCCAGCGGAGACGCTGGTAAGAATTTTCAGCTTGATCAGGCCAGCTTCTTTCTGTTCCTTCCGCCGCTCGCGGTAGTCACGTTGACGCTCTTTGGCCGATTTCATGTACTTGGCTCCATGAGGAGTGTGTTGGGGCGGCGCATCATAGTGTTGCGTTATGCGTTATGCAAGCGAAACGTAGTGTATGACATCACTAAAATGATCTTCCGTATGCTCATCAAAATGTCATATACGGGCATTAGGATGCGATCCAGTTAAGCCTTGGCGAGTTACTCGGCTATTCACCATTGTTCGTCGCCAACCGATTCAATCAGGGGGAGTTCTTTGTCCATGAATCACGAATTGCGCAAAAACCAGGTCGCTCTGGCCGTTGCTGCGGCACTCGGTGCCATCAGCGTTATCGCCACGCCCGGTATTGCCGATGCTGCGAAAAATGACGGAACTTACGTATCCGGGGATTTCCACAACCATACCACCTGCTCGGATGGTTCGATCTCGATGCAGAAGCTGGTCAGCAAGGTGACTGGCAAGGATGACGGCACCTTCGGTCTAGACTGGTTCGTGCAGGCCGGTCACGGCAGTAACGGCAATCGTAACTGTACCTTGGTCGAAGACGATGCACTGAGTACCCCGGCTTATCCCTATGTCGAAGGCTATGGTCCGACCACCACTTGGCAGAACACACCGACCGAATTAGGGGGGCCGATTGAACCGCAAGGGGATGTGGACGGTACTTCTCCTGATCAGAAAATGTGGCGTTGGCAAGCTATTCAGCAGTATCAGTATCCCCTTCAGGAATATCTGAATGCCTATTTGAATCGGCCGCTATTCATGGGTGTGGAATCGACCGTTGCTGGTCATGAGCACAGCTCTACATCGGTGATCACAGGTCAGATGCCTGCCGCTATCGATCAGCTCAAACTACCCAAGAGCGCAGGTTACACGGCGCTGGGTAATGCCGATGGGTTGGCACAATGGCTGTACTGCTTTGATCGTGGTAATTCCGACACCAGCCGAGGTGCAAGCAATAACTGGGATTGCTCGGTGTCTGGCAGCCAGAACAGCGCAAACTCGGATTGGAACGCAGTGGCTGCCAAGCTCAATGGCGCCAATGGCAGTCTGGGTCACGCCAAGACCTTGGAAGGGCTGAAGTGGATGAATACGTATCACCCAGACGCCAGCTACTACGTGCCCTCCCATCTGGAACGCGCCGGACCCTTCAATTCCTCCGGCAATAACGGCTACAACATCGAGTCTCTGCGCGACTTTAATAACACTGCGCCTAAAGTGGCTTTTGGTTTTGAGACGCAGCCCGGTCACGGTGCCTCCGACGCCCGTGGCGAGTACCACCAGATACGTAACAACTTCGACACCGACAACTTTCCAGAGCCGCTTCAAGGAGGTGCTTTGGTCAAAGTCGATTCTGTCGGTGGCACCACCTACGGCGGTACTGGCATCTACGGTGCTCAGATCGGTGGCG
Source organism: Phycisphaerales bacterium (assembly GCA_014879435.1). Classification (GTDB taxonomy): domain Bacteria; phylum Pseudomonadota; class Gammaproteobacteria; order Competibacterales; family Competibacteraceae; genus Competibacter. The sequence goes on along the minus strand of JACSSB010000054.1, from coordinate 1,811 downwards.
TGTGGGATGCCCTGCTGGGTGAAGGTCGCGCTTGGTGGTTCTTCGCCAGCTCTGATTGGCATAACCGTGGCCAATTCGGTCCCGATGATCGTCGCTCGACTCAGGATTTCTACCCCGGCGAGTACCAGCGCGACTTTGTGATGGTCCGGTACGACGACAAGAATGCCAAGTTAAGCCCTCAACAGATCGTCAATGGTCTGCGCAGTGGCAATAGCTTCGCTGCCAGTGGGCAATTGATTGATCGCTTGGCTTTCTTTGTGTGTGTGGGCAACCCCGCTCCGCATGGGCGTAGCGAGTCGGCGCTTGAATCCCTGGCTATGAACGCCGCCCAGAACAATACAGATATCGACTTTGACGGTTGCGCCACCATGGGCGAAAAGCTGGAGATAGCGAAGGGCCAAGATGTCGTTGTGGCCATCGTGGTGCGCGATCCTGCCGGTACCAATTATTCGCCCTACACCTTCAGCAATCCGTCTCTACTACAGGTCGGTATCACTCAGCCACTCAACGAGCCGTTGCTTGATCATGTGGATGTCATTCGTGGCAAGGTGACGAGTCTACCCAAACAGCCGGGGGATGCCGATTATGCCGGTGAGTGGCCGCGTAACACCGATTGGCTGAAAGCCGATGGCACTACCGCTGGTCTTTCGGTGGTTCCCGCTGCGGCTAAGAACACCACGGTCGAGTTATACAAAACCTTTGACAAGGCGGCTTGGACCGCCGTGTACAAGGACATTTGGGCCTCCGTCAAGCGCTCTTCCGAGTACAAGACCATGGTGTTCCGTATCAAATCGGTCGAGGACTCTCAGTACCTGCGTTTGCGTGGTACGAATTTGCCCGCAAGCGTGCCTTATGAAACCGATGCTGATGGTAATCCGCTGGCGGATGTGTACACCAACGCGGGTGATACGACCATGTTGCGCATTCCATGCACGACATCGCACAGTGCAGACAGCCAGTTCGACGGATGCCCGGACCATCTGACTGTAGCGACCAGCGGCGCCAATGATGTTGGCTTGGCGGTGACGAACCCGATTGAGGGCCAGAAAGCGGTCTCGTATGACGTGGCGGCTTGGTCGGACCTGTGGTTCTACAGCAACCCGATCTTCATTGAAGTGAAAGGTTCTGTTGCAGTCGCAGGTATCGAATAACCCTAAGAGATCCTAAGCGGAGCGCCGCGTGGAAGAACCACGCGGCGTTTTCGCGTTTTTCATTCCTTGACCTTGGGACACTCCATGTCCGCTGTACTACCGACCCCTTTTTCAAGCGATACCCAGTCCAAATCCAGCGAAGCCAAAGCTTCGCCGCGTGTGCCGCGCACCGCGACCTCGTCGCATTGGTTGCGCGAACCGTTGCTGCATTTTCTGCTGCTGGGAGGCTTGCTGTTCGCCATCGATCATTTCATCAACGGCCGGGTCGATGATCCGCGCACGATCATCGTGGATGCCGCTGTTGATAAGCAGGCCCGTCAGATTTTCGAGGCCGCCCGTGGCCGAGAACCTAATGAAGAAGAACTCTATGCCTTACGCCGGGTGTGGCTCGATAACGAAGTGCTGTATCGCGAAGGGCTTGCCCTGGGAGTGGACAAAGGCGATACCGCGATCCGCGAACGGGTGATCTTCAAAGCTTTGAGTATCGTCAACGCTAACCTCAAATTGCCACCCGTCAGTGATCAGATTCTCCGTGAATGGTTCGAGCAGAACCGTGCGAAGTACGATGAATCGGCACGCTACGACTTTCAGGAGGCGGTGCTTTCAGGCGACCGATCCGAAGCGGCTCTGCGCGCTTTCGCGGCGGCGCTGAATGCCGGT
>JACSSB010000129.1 GCA_014879435.1 Phycisphaerales bacterium | reverse complement strand
CGGAAAGGTCGAATTTTATGCCACGTGGAATATTCTCGGATGTTTATTGAGTAGGCCACAACCGGATGGCTTCATTATTCCACGTGGCATATTCCATGATTCATCCTATGAAATAAACCATCAAGCTACCGCTTCGCGGATCGTCATCGCTTGGCGTGCCAGCTCACGAGCTGCCCGCTCCATCCGACCGAACATGGCCTTGTATAAGCCACAGTAAGGATCTTTCTCGAACAGGGAATTGTGTACGGTATAAGTCCGCACCGGGCATCCGCCGTGACAGAGTGAGAGATAGTCACAGCTCAGACAATCGCGCTGGATCAGTTGGATCGGTCGTTGGTTGAATTGTTGACGCGCTGGACTGGTCCGTAGCAATTCCCCAAAGTTGTCGCATTCGAAAATATTCCCGTAGTGGTAATCTGGATAGCTGGTGACCCAGCAATCGCATTGTGCCACGTAGCCACGGGCATCGATCGACACGAGGGTGTTGGCGCAGTTTTCGCCCCAAATGCAAGGCAGTGTCGCCGGTTCATGACTGAATTGCTGGAGCAAAGCATCCAGTGGGCCAACCCGTACCCCCCGCTGGTAGCCGCGTTCCAGCCAGACATCGGCTAGGTCAACAAAAAAACGGCTGAGCTTTTCCACTTCGGCTACGGGCAGCTCTTTTTTGGCTGCGGTCGCCTCGCCACCGGGAAAAGGGGTATTGACCTGAAAATCGGTGATGCCCAGTTCATCCACGAAATGGGTATAGAAGCATTCCGCACCGATCTCTAAAGTCGCTTGGTTGGGCACGGCGATGACCTGCACCTCAATACCCGCCGCTCGCGCTTCTCGTACCCGTCGTCCCCAGATTTCGTTGTAGCTTTCCGGGCCTTGTCCCAGTAACCTGCGATGCAGGTTCGGATAATCCAGCGAGGTTCCAATCGAGTTGCCAAACATATTGGCAATCACTGGATTCCAGCGAGAATGATAGCTCAACATATTGCTTTGCAGGCTATGGAAAACTTGTTTACCACGTGCTTCGGCTTCGCGTTGGATCATCTCGTTGGCCTGTTCGTACCAACTGGGCGGAAGCAGCATCGCCTCGCCGCCCTGCCAGTAGATCGTCAGCGCAGTCAGTGATTTCTCCACCATATAATCCAACACCTTGCGGATCATTTCGCCTAGGCGATCCAGTGTGAGTCGATCAGTGGTCTTATTCTCAAAGCAATACTCACAATCGGCATTGCATTGCAGGGTGGATAGCAGGATCAGCGAGAAATGGCTTTTCATGCACACGAGTCCTCGGCAGGGTTGCGAGAAAGATAAAAGAATCGGGTGAAAGAAAAATCTCTCACCCGGTACCCTTCAAACCTTATCATTAGATCTATCTGAAAGTATTGTGAGGATGGAATTATGAAATTTCTGCTGAACGTCGCCTTAATCGCTACGCTGGGCTTGTGCACCAGTGCCTGCACCGTCGTGACCGACCCTAGTTCTGGAGCCAGCGGCGCCAGTAGTGGCAGCTCGGGGGGTAGTAGCAGTAGCGATACTTCACAGCAGACCAGCGAATTTGCCCGCGCTAATCTAGAGCAACTCAGAAATGACATGGCGGCTGGACAGGGTGAATATCTGGATTCTCTGGCAACATTGCTGGGGGTCAGTTCCAACCAGCAGCCCGCATTTTTTGCCTTCACTAAAGACAAGTTCAGTGTCTTATTCCCCAATGAGCAGACTACTTCCACCGAGATGCTAGTGACTTTGGAACGGGAGATGAGAGCCGATCCTCGCTTTAATCCGCAATTGGCGTTGAACTGAACTGTCTAATAGCTTGAGCTACGCCGTCGCGCGCTTTTTGCTCCTCGGCGTTCTCGGTCTGGTAACGAATGCGTTCGCCAGTTCCAATGGGGAGATGCAAGGGGCTGCCTCCACGACGATAACAGGGCGTGGAGGCGATTCCGATTACCTAGCCGAATTGCTGCGTCATGCCGATTCCGCCAAACTGGCGGAACGGCGTGAGTGGCAGGCGTTGCTGCATGACCGTGCTACCCTTGATGGTACTGGTGCGCTCAGCGACATTGACGATTCCCGCTTCTTTCTCGCCCCTGCCGGGCGGACCGATCCCCACGCAGAATTGGCCGCCACCTTGCGCGCCTTCTTCACCGCCGATGAGGTCGGTGGCGACCCGCAGCCTGCTCAGTGTGCCTTTCGCGCCCGCTATAAGTGGTTGAGGCACGAGCTGACGTTCGATGATCACCGTTTGCCGCCGCAACTCTGTGCACGCTTCCAGCAATGGTTACAGCAATTAGACGCCGAATCCGCAACGTTGGTGTTTACCTCGGCCTATCTCAACAATCCCGCTTCTTTGTTTGGCCATACCTTGTTGCGGTTGGACCGTCGCAACCAGACCGAACAGACGCGTCTATTGGCTTATGCCGTCAATTACGCCGCCAATGATTCCGGCAGTCGCGGTCTGATGTATGCGGTGAATGGGATGACGGGTGGATTTCAAGGCCAGTTCAATATCCAGCCCTATTACCAATTAGTGCGCACCTACAGTGATTTGGAAAGTCGCGATATTTGGGAATATCACCTGAATTTGTCGAAATCTCAGTTTCAACGGCTTCTGGAGCACATCTGGGAGTTGCGCGGTATCCATTTCGACTACTACTTCCTCAAGGAAAACTGTGCTTGGCAATTACTAACTTTGCTGGAGGTCGCTGATCCTAACCTGAGATTGAGTGATCAATTCGTACTCTGGACGCTGCCACCCGATACTCTCCGTCTGTTAGTCCAACAATCGGATCTGGTTGGAGCGGTGAGCGCCCGGCCAGCACGAGGCACCTCCATCCGTCGTCGTTACGAAGCGTTGAATACTACTGAACGCCAATTGGTACGACGATTACGGAATGATCCAGCAGTTGCCACTGAGCCGAGATTCGTCCACCTGACACCGGAACGGCAAGCGTTACTGTTGGAGTTAGCTCTGGATGAGCGCCAGCATCGTCGAGCCGGTTCACCCAGGGATAAAAAGGTGCCGCCACCAGACCCTATCGCGCATCATCTGTTGATCGCTCGCAATCAGCGGCCTGCTGCTACGCCGGTCGAGATCGAACCTTATGCGACTCGGCCAGAAACTGGCCATGCTTCGCGGCGGATTGGATTGGGATTCGGGCAACGCGATGGCACGAATTTTCTCGAACTCAGCGCACGGGCTAGCTATCACGATCTGCTGGAACCGGATGCCGGTTACACCCCCGATGCCCAAATCGAACTGTTGAACATCGCGCTACGCCACTATGCGGATCGTGGTCGATTGGCCTTAGAACGGTTGACCTTACTGGATATCACCTCGCTGCCGCCAAGCAATGCATTGAACCCACGACCGGCTTGGCGACTGCA
>JACSSB010000081.1 GCA_014879435.1 Phycisphaerales bacterium | reverse complement strand
ACCAACAACTTCTTAACGGCGCGAACGATAGAAATGGCGAAATCATCATCTTCTTCACCCGCCGCACCACCATAGTTCGTGGGGTTTCTGCGTGAGCGCAGACCGCTCCAGCGCAAATTGGCCGTGCGTTTGGCACATGCCGTCACCGCTGGAGCTTGGTCGCCGCCGCTGTCAGTCGACTTTAGTCGAAAATCTTCCCCGGATTCATGATCCCATTCGGGTCGAACGCCTGTTTGATGGCACGGAGATAGCCAACTTCCGTCTCGTCGCGGGTGTAGTGCAAGTACGGCTTCTTGGTCAGACCGACCCCGTGTTCGGCGGAAATGCTGCCGCCGTGACGTTGCAAGATCGCGAACAGATGCTCGCTGACCGCGCCGCATTTTTTGGCGAATACGGCTGATTCCAAATCCTTCGGTTTCAGGATATTGATGTGTACGTTGCCATCACCGATATGGCCGTACCACAGCACCTCGAAATCGGGATATTCCCGTGTCAACAAGGCATCGACTTCCGTCAGCAGCGCCGGTACTCGCGAAATCCGTACCGCGATATCGTTCTTATACGGCTGATGTTCGGAAATCGACTCGCTGATGTCTTCGCGCAATCGCCACAGCTCTTTCGCTTGCGTTTCACTCTGACTGATGACGCCATCGCTGAGCCAGCCCTGTTCCATGCAATGCTCGAACAATGCTAAGGCTTCCTCGGTGTGCCGCTCATCCGGGTTCTCAAATTCGGTCAGAACGTAATAAGGTGTTTCCTCCTCGAAGGGGCGGTGCAAGCCTTTTTGCAGAACGTGGCGTAGCGCCAGTTCTGAGAAAAACTCGAAGGCGCTTAATTCCAGCTTGTCGTGCAATAAGCCATAGATCGCCATGATGCTGTCCAAGTCAGGCACACCCAGCACCATCACGCTTGGTTCACGCAAAGGTCGGGTCAGCTTCAAGGTGGCTTCGACGATGATGCCCAGGGTGCCTTCGCTGCTGATGAACAGATGCCGCAGATCGTAACCGCTGGTGTTTTTGATCAAGCCCCGATTGAGATCGAGCAAATCGCCGCGTCCGGTGACCACTTTCAGGCCGGTCACCCAATCGCGGGTCACACCGTAACGGATGACTTTGATCCCACCGGCGTTGGTAGCGATGTTGCCACCGATCTGACTGGAGCCGCGTGAGGCGAAATCCACGGGATAATACAGACCCTGTTCGCGAGCGAAGTTTTGTAGGGTTTCGGTGATGGTACCGGCTTGGCAAGTGAGGCTGCGATCCACGGGATCGAAATCCAAAATCCGGTTCATCCGCTCCAGCGAAACCACCACTTCGCCACGACATGCGACCGCCGCACCGCTGAGTCCAGTGCGCCCACCCGAAGGCACCAGCGCCAATCGATGTTCGTTGGCATAGCGGACCAGTTGTTGGACCTGTTCGATGGTTCCCGGTAAGACGATTGCCAGGGGATTGGGTGCGTACAGGCGCGTCCAGTCGCGGCCATAATTCAGGCAACTGTCTGGATCGGTACGGACATGAGCCGCTTCGATGAAGGCGCGGATGCCGTCGAGCAGGAGGTCGGTTTCGCGTGCGGTGTGCGTGGTCATCAGTAAAGGTCTTGAAGAGCAAAAGGGATGGTTGCCCGCTCTGGTCGGAGCGATAATATCGAGCTTCATTCTATCACCGGCGAAGTGGGCGTACCCATGAGCAAGACTTCACTCGACAAGAGCAAGATTAAGATTCTGCTGCTGGAGGGCATTCACCCCAGCGCCGTGGACGCCTTCCAGGCAGACGGTTACACCAACATCGAGTCCCATGCGAAAGCGTTATCCGGGGAAAAACTGCTGGATACCATCGCTGACAGCTATTTCGTCGGGATTCGTTCTGCCACCCAATTGACGGCGCAGGTCTTCGAGAATGCGCCACGCCTGATCGGAGTGGGCTGCTTCTGCATCGGCACCAATCAGGTGGATCTCGACGCTGCCCAGGGGCGCGGCATTCCGGTGTTTAATGCGCCGTTTTCCAATACCCGCAGCGTCGCCGAATTGGTAGTGGCTGAAGCGGTGTTATTGATGCGCGGCATTCCTGAACGCAATAGCAAGGCGCATCACGGTGGTTGGGTCAAGACCGCCACCGGTTCTCACGAGGCGCGTGGTAAGTGCCTAGGTATCGTCGGTTACGGTCATATTGGCACCCAGGTCGGATTACTGGCCGAGGCCATGGGCATGCGGGTGATGTATTACGACATCGAACCCAAACTGACCTTGGGGAATGCCCAGCCATTGCCCTCGTTGGATGCTTTGCTGGAAATCGCTGACGTGGTGACCTTGCATGTGCCGGAAACACCGCAAACCCACCAGATGATCGGAGCCGAACAGCTGGCACGGATGAAACCGGGCGCTCGGTTGATCAACGCCGCTCGCGGTACGGTGGTCCATATCGATGCGCTGGTCGATGCGCTGGATTCCAAGCATATATCGGGTGCCGCCGTCGATGTGTTTCCACGGGAACCGAAAGCCAATGATGAAGAATTCGTGTCGCCGCTGCGCCGCTTCGACAATGTGCTGTTGACGCCGCATGTCGGCGGTAGTACCGAAGAAGCCCAGCAGAACATCGGCCTGGAAGTCGCCGGCAAACTGATCAAGTACAGCAACAATGGTTCGACCCTCAGTTCGGTCAACTTCCCGGAGGTATCGTTACCTGAGCATCCCGGCAAGCACCGTTTGCTGCATATCCACCACAATCAGCCGGGGGTGCTGTCGCGGATCAACGCCATTTTCTCCGAGCAACGCATCAACATCGCGGGTCAGTATTTGCAGACCAATGCTCATATCGGTTACGTGGTGATCGATCTGGACAGCCACGAACGGGCCGAGACGCTGCATTTGAAGAGACGCCTGGAGGAAATAGAGGGCACGATTCGAAGCCGGATCTTGTACTGAAGACATCAGGTCGCGAGGTAAGGAAATATGTCGTTGCGAGATGAATTATTGAAGGCGGGGCTGGTATCGGCAGACAAGATCAAAAAGCTGGAGACCGACACCCGCAATCAGCAGCATCAACATAAGAAAAACAGGACTTTAGGGGCAGAGGAGAAGGCGCGACAAGCCGAAGCACGACGGCGCGCCGACGCTGATGCGATCCGCAAGCGCGAACAAGATCAGCGTCTAAACCAGAAACGCGAGGCGGAAAAACAGCGCCGGGAACAGGCCGCACGCGCCCGTCAATTGATCGACGGACATCGCTTAAACGAGGCAGAAGCCGAGGACCGCTACAATTTTCAGGATGGTCGTTTCGTGCGTTCCGTGCGGGTGACGGCAGCCCAACGCAAAGCGCTGGTGCGGGGGCAGCTCGCCATCGTACAGGGTGATCGCGGTGAATTCGATTTTGCGTTGATTCCCCGCGA
>JACSSB010000205.1 GCA_014879435.1 Phycisphaerales bacterium | reverse complement strand
AAAAAAGCCCCCTGTTCGGCCTGAAACCAAAAATTAATGACATCGGCCTAATTGAGTCTTGGTTTCAACCCAAACAAACATTAACGGCGCATGTCTAATTAAATGAACATAATAGATATCAATCAGCATCTGTATGCTATTGATCCAGGTACACCAGATGCCTAGCCAATAAAGATTTTTGTACTCTAGATTATCTGATTAAAAGCGATTCAAACGGCACATAATAATGTACGGGGCGTCTACCCCATCCTCAGGCGGGCGCCATCCAGATCAAACGAATTCACAACGATCTAGCGACAGAGGCACTCAAACAACATGCAACGGATTGGTTGGCTGGCAACTTGGAGTCATGCCCTCAGAATGCGCTCCTGGGTCGGACCCCTACTGGTGATGGTGATGGTGCTGGCTACGACTGCCGCCCAGGCTCAGGAATGGCTCTACACCGTCCGCCCTGGCGATAACATCTGGAACATCGCCACCGACTATCTCGCCAACATGAATCATTGGCCCAAGCTGCAAAAGCTCAACGGTATTGCTGATCCAGAGCGCCTGCCGCCAGGGACGAAACTGCGCATTCCAATTGCTTGGCTCAAGACTCGCCCCACAGTAGCTCAAATCATCAATGTACGAGGCAAGGTAGAAGCCACACTGGCCCTCAGCGGCGACACCGTGGCAGTCACCACAGAGCAATCACTGCAAAGCGGTGATGAAATTCGTACTGGCCAAGACAGTAGCACTACCCTGGAATTCGGCGACGGCTCCCGGCTTTTACTGCAAGCCGATAGCCAGCTTATCCTGGATGCCCTAGGTGCCTATGGTGACGATACCCATATCGTAGATACTCGCCTGCGCCTACAACAGGGACGCGCCGACAATCAGGTCACCCCGCGCCAAGTCACTGGCGCTCGCTATGAGATCTGGACACCGGCCGCAACCACGGCGGTACGTGGTACCCAATTCCGTCTTGGTATGAATTCCACCACCGGCGCGGCTAGAGTCGAAGTGCTCACGGGAGCGCTGGATCTCAAGGGTGAGCGTCGATCCAGAGCGGTACCGAAAGGATTTGGCGCACTGGCTCAGACCGGCCAACCGCCGGGTGAAACCATACGATTACTGGCAGCACCGACACTCACCAACCTGCCACCACTGGTAGAACGTGTACCCGTGCAATTCAGTTTTCCAGAATTGGCGGGGGCGACCAGTTACCGCGCCCAGATCGCGACCAACCGTCAGTTTGAGAGCCTGTTATTCGATGGAGTATCCGCGAAGCCCCAAGTGCGTGGCCCGGATTTGCCAGACGGCGAATACGTGGTGCGGGTGCGTGGCATCGATTCCCATGGGTTGGAAGGATACGATACCTATCATTCCTTTCGTCTGCATGCGCGCCCCGAACCGCCATTCCTAGCGCAGCCCGGCCCAGACGCCACCGTTCCTGAAAAAGTCCCAACCTTCGTCTGGACCGAATCGGTGGTGGCGACAGCCTATCACTTCCAACTTGCCGAAGACGCACGGTTCTCCAAGATTTTGCTCGATCTACCGGATTATTCCAGTACTCGCCTAGTACCCGAGCAATCCTTGGTACCTGGAACTTATTACTGGCGGGTAGCAACCCGCAACGCCGCCAATCAGCAAGGGCCATTCAGCGATCCGCAGCAATTTCGCTTATTACCCATACCGGAAGTCGGCTCACCCAAAGCCGTTGATGACCAATTGGTTTTTCGCTGGACCTCTACCCTGCCCGACCAGCAGTATCAAGTCCAACTGGCCAGAGATTCCGATTTTCAGGATATCGTGATCGATCAACGGGTCAATCAACCGCAACTGACCATATCCTGGCCTGCACCCGGCTTCTATTACCTACGCATGCGCACCATTGACCCTGATGGTACCGCCGCACCTTACGGCCCGGCTCAACGCCTCGATCTGCCCCCTAAGAGCTATTGGCCATTTGCGCTGGGGGCAACCCTCGTGCTGATCTTGGCACTATGAATCTGGACCCCCAGCACCACCGTGCGCGATGGGGGGAACGGCTTGGCCTAGCGTTGGCGCTGGCTGCTCTGGCTGTAACCTTGCTGCACGGGAACTGGCTATCGCGCTGGGACTGGTTATTCTACGACTGGCAACTGACCGGCCAGTCGCACCCGCTCGCCACCGATGATATCGTCATCATCGCTATCGACGAACAGAGCCTACGAGAGCTGGGGCGTTGGCCCTGGTCGCGTCGGGTTCATGCCGAACTGATCCGTAAACTCACTGCGGCTGGAGCGAAAGCGATTGCGCTGGATATCGCCTTCGCCGAGCCGTCCACGGCCGATCCTGGTGCGGACGCTGATCTCGCAAGCGCGCTGGCCAAAAACGGCCACGTGGTGCTACCGGTATTGAACGAGCAAACCCAGCTCAACGGTCAATTGCTCGAAACCTTACCAATTCCGAATTTGGCTGCTGCCGCCGCCGGTTTGGGACATGTCGATGTGGAACTGGATCTGGATGGAATCGCTCGTTCGGCCTATCTCAAAGCGGGGCTGGGACAACCACGCTGGCCAACCCTAGCGCTGGCATTGCTGAAATTGACCGATCCCATCGCGGATGATGCGCTCCCTGGCGAGCGGGCCACACGCACCGAACCGCCCTCGCCCTATGCTTGGCAGCGTGACTACCGCATCTTGATTCCCTTTGTTAGCCCATCGGATTATTTCCAGCATTATTCTTATGTCAAAGTGCTGCGAGATGCCTATGATCCGGCCTATTTTCGCAACCAATTCGTACTGGTTGGGATGACCGCTGCTGGGCTGGGTGATGTGCTACCCACGCCAGTATCTGGCCTAGCGCAGCCCATGTCCGGCGTCGAATTCAACGCCCAAGTACTCGATACCCTGCGGCGTGGCACAGCGATCGAACCGCTAAAGCCGCTTGGCTCCACCGTATTGACCGTCATCCTCGCGCTGCTACCCCTTCTATTCCAGGCAGTGGCACCGCCGCGCTGGACCCTACCCTTGATCGGTCTATCACTGGTGCTGACCTTTGCAGTCGACCAATTTTTATTACATGTCGTCCACTACTGGTTTCCCCCGGCATCCGCGCTGCTGGCACAGATTTTGAGCTATCCACTTTGGAGCTGGCGACGTCTGCGGCAGGCCGCACGCTCCTTGTTCGTCGAACAGGAGCGCGCCCAGGCCACCTTGCGCTCTATCGGTGATGCTGTCATCACCACCGACGCCAAAGGGTTAGTGGAATATCTAAATCCGATCGCCGAACTCCTGCTCGGTCGCTCACGCGCCGAGATGCTGGGTCGCCCATTAGGAGCGATCTTCCGCATCCTCAACGAGCCGGACAACGTTGATCTTGCCGCTCGTTGTCTGGAAAGCGGGCATACCATCAAGCTACCCGAGCATAGCCTTTTGATCGGCTACACTGGGCGGGAGTACGCGATCCGTGCTTCCGCCGCCCCGATTCACGACGAGGAGAGCCGAATCTTGGGATCAGTGCTGGCCATCAGCGATATTACCGAGTCGCGCCGCCTGACCGAGCAGATGGTGTATCAGGCGACTCATGACGCGCTCACCGGACTACCCAACCGTAATCTATTGCGGGACCGGATTCGGCACATGATCACTCACGCCCAGCGCACCAATCAGGACTTTGCGCTGTTACTGGTGGATCTGGATCACTTCAAGAAAGTGAACGAAAGCCTGGGCCATACCGTGGGTGATCTACTGCTCCAAGGCGTGGCGGCACGCCTGCGAAACTGTAGGCGCGCTACCGATACCCTTGCGCGATTGGGCAGCGATGAATTTGTGCTCGTACTCGAAAACTTACAACATGAAGACTGGGTAATCTTATTCGCACACAATATCCTGAAAGTCCTTGAGCCACCCTTTCTACTGCAAGAGCACGACTGCTTTATCACAGCCAGTATCGGCATCTGCTTGTTTCCTCGGGACGGTGAGGATGAGGAAACGCTGTTGAAAAATGCCGATTCGGCCTTGTACCGCGCCAAAGAAACCGGCCGTGGCCGGGTGCAATGCTATGCCCAAGATATGAATATCCGCGCCATGGAGCGGCTGCGGATGGAAGGAAACCTGCGCCATGCCTTAAAGCGCCAGGAATTCGAACTGTATTATCAACCGCAGTTGGATCTGCAGCAGCAACGCATCGTCGGTGTGGAGGCGCTGTTACGCTGGCACGATCCGCGTCAGGATCTGATCTCTCCCACCGATTTTATCCCGCTGGCTGAAGAAACCGGGCTGATCGAAACCATTGGCGAATGGGTACTGCGCACCGCCTGCACCCAGGCCAAGCTCTGGCAGCGAGAGGGGTTGCCGATGCTACGGATGGCGGTCAATCTTTCTCCCCGCCAGTTCCAGCGACCTGGCCTAGTCGATCTGGTTGCATCGATACTGCGAGAAACCGGTCTGGAAGCCAGCTACCTCGAACTGGAAATTACTGAAGGGCTACTCATGCACGATGTGGAAGGCAGCATCGTGATCCTGCGCCAGCTCAAGACGATGGGTGTGCGGCTGTCCATCGACGATTTCGGCACGGGCTACTCCTCCCTAAGTTATCTGAAACGGTTTCCAATCGATCAATTGAAAATTGATCGTGCTTTCGTGCGCGATGTGGTCACCGATCAAGACGACACCGCTATTGCGCTGGCGGTCATCGCCATGGCACACAGCATGCAGCTGGAGGTCGTCGCCGAGGGGGTGGAAACCGAGGCGCAGTTGGCGTTCCTACGCGCTAATCAATGCGACATCATCCAAGGATTCTACCTGAGTCCTCCAGCCCCACCAGAGCACATCGCCGCACTGCTGCGGGACAAGCAACCGGTACCGATGACTGCCTGATCACGCCGGGCATTCAGTGGTTCCCGGCATAAGCGCGCCTAATTGTCACCTACCGACACCTGCAGTCGTTCCAGAATTCCATCACACTCGTCCAGACTGCCAAAATCGATCTCGATACGCCCACGGTGCCGAGCGGCGTCGTAGCGTACCCGCACCGGTGCCGCCAGTTGCTCCCGCAGCCGCTGTTCCAGTCGGATCAAATCGGGATCACGCGGCGCGGGCACAGGACGAGATGCGGATAACGCTGCTCGATGCCGCTCCAACTCGCGCACGCTCCAGCCAGCCGCCGCCGCCCGCTCCGCCAAGCGGATCTGCGCCTCGCACGGTAGGCCCAGCAACACCTTGCCATGGCCCGCCTCCAGTGGACCCTCTTCGATCATCGCCTGTACCACCGGGTCTAATCCCAGTAAACCGAGTGCCTTGCTGATCGCCGACTGCGAAACACCCAGTAAAGCAGCCAATTGTTCCTGGGTTAGGCCAAACTCCTCGCGCAGACGCCGCAATGCACGCGCTTCCTCGATCGGATTCAGATCGCGCCGTAGCAGGTTTTCCACCAAGCTGATAGCGGCGGCGGTCCGGTCATCCACTTCCCGCACTATCACCGGAATCTGGCTGAGACCGGCCTGCCGCGCCGCCTGCCAGCGCAGATGTCCGGCCAGAATCTCGTGGCCGCCGCCTGCCAGCGGCCGCGCTACCAGCGGTTCGATTACACCCAGTTGCCGAATACTCTGTTCCAACTCGGCCAGATGCGCTGCATCGATCCGCTGTCGGGGCTGATAACGTCCTGCGACCAGTTGCTCAGGTTCAAGAAATCGCAGCTCACCCTCTCCACGCAGCAAACTACCGTCGAATGCATGACCACCGGCACCGATCCAGTCCCCCAGACTGTGCAAGGATTTTCGGCGGCTCATGCCGACACCCTCGTCCGTGCTGCTTCGGCGACCTCAATCCCACTGAGGATTTCCTGCTGCCAGAGCTGACGCACCGCCAATAGAATTTCAGCGTTAACTCCATCCAACATCATGATCGCCCGGTTGTAGGTATCACGCGATCCGCGTGGCTGGTCGATCTCGTAGATGCTGAGTTGATCGCTGGCTGACTTCTGTAATTCCTTGGTCAGACCCATGCGATTACTGAGGATCAATTCGCCGTAGGCGCCATTGATCACCGCGATGTTATTGAGCGTTTCGGTACTGGTATCTACCTTGGTCAGCAGGATATTCAGTCGCTGCACGTTGATTTCCCGCTCATACAGCGCACAAACCTGTTCCAGAATACGGAAATACTGCACGCTGGAGGAGATGTCGTACATGTGCGGCACGATGGGCATGATGATGAGGTTGGCAGCGGCGATGGCGTTCAGCGCCAGCATACCGAGCGACGGTGGGGTATCCACAACGATAATGTCGTAGCGATCTTCGATCGTCTTCAATGCCCGATGTAACCGCACTGGTGGCGGTCCCAAGGCTTCGTTCTGGCGTTCTTCGGGCTGGGACAACTTCCAGTCGCTGTATTGCAGCGCCAACCGGGCTGGAATCAGGTCCAGGGTACGCCAGTGGGTGGATTTAACTGCCGGGGCCAAGCGATCTGATCCTTCGGTCAGGGCTAAAAACAGGTCGTCGCCATCCTGCAGATCGAGATCGGGAATGAAACCGAATGCGCTGGTAGTGGTCGCTTGCGGGTCGGCGTCTACTAGCAGCACCCGGTAACCCTCACGCGCCAGATACTGGGCGAAGTGCAGCGACATGGTGGTTTTGGCCACCCCTCCCTTGAGATTGGAAAAGACGACTCGCACACACCCGGCACCGTCCGGTCGTCCAGGTCGTTTGCTGATAATTTCCCGAATCTGATTGATTTCGTTGTAATTGTAGATTCGTCGCTGGATCGAGCCGGCCTCCACTAAACGCGGTTCCGACAGATCGCCGCGCGTTTCCAAGTTACGAATGTGATTGGCGGTACAACCAGCCAGTTGTGCCGCCCGCTCGATGCCGAATTCCGGCAGAGTCTTGACGCCGTGACGAGCGCCAAGTGCGTCCAGCAACCGTCGTTGCATCTGAGCGCCGCGCTCGGCCGCATTACGGCACAAGGTACGGAAATTGAATCGCATCGCTTGCATCGGCCCCACTCCAACAAGAACGAAAAACACTGTTAGTAGAACTATCGCATTCACTAGCTATTCTTACGCACGATTAAAAATTTCGCCACTTAACTTCGTTTAAGCCTCGACGCAGCGTCCTACATAATTCAGTCCAAGTTCATTCAAGCCCGCACAAAATCAAGCCTCAACCAAGTCGGTGCGGCCGACCCGATCAACTATCGAAATCATTCCGGAGGCACAAGATGAAAATGAAATTCGGCAATGTGTTACTTGGCGCAAGCCTGCTATTCGCTGGGATCGGCACCACGCCGGTCCTGGCCGATCAGTTCCAACCAGAGCATGGCATACGCTGCGACAAATCGACCCAGGTGTGCTACGAAAACGGGCAGCCCAATGAGGAATCGACCCGACGCTATTTTGGTCGCGACGCCGCCAGACAAGTGCAACGGGACATGAGGCGGCAAGCAGAGGACCGTAGCGAGTACGACAGGCGCGATGGACGTGACTGGCGTGATGAGCGTGATAGACGCGACAGGCGCGATGAACGCGATGAACGCGATGAGCGTATCTTCCATCCTGAGCGTGGGGTGCGCTGCGATAAATCGGCACGCGTGTGCTACGAACGTGGGGAACCCAGCATCAAGATGACCCGACGCTACTTTGATCGCCGCGCTGCTGATCGGCTGGAACGGGATACAAGGCGGGAACCGCGGAACCGCGATGGGCGCATCTTCTATCCCGAACGTGGAGTGCGCTGCGACCGCTCCGAGCAAGTCTGCTACAATCGGCGAGACGAGCCTAGTGTTGATCTAACTCGGCGTTATTTGGGATCGGATGCCGCCCGCCGCTTGGCGAGACGCGATCCGTATTATCGCCGTTGAGGCGAACGAGAAAACGAGCCGCCCACTTTTGGATCGATGCCGTCCGGTTCGCTGCGACCCGGACGGGCGGCCCAGCGTATGACGCGCTTTCTGGAGAGAAGATCATGGGCGGTGCTTGGGGCTGTCCCCACGAAATCGATGGTATCTGCGGCCATGTCAAGGAACGATCATGCGATCCCGGCATGAAGGGTTGTGTGCTATCTGGTCGCTTCCGTTTCAGCAATGAAACCAAAAATCGCCCACCAAAGCCGGCGCAGCGTGACTCAAATGGCCGACGGACCCAATCACCGCACAATGCTAAGAATTAGTGGGTGACCCTCCAAACAAAGGTGAGTCTGGTATAGGGCAAGCCCAGCGCTCCACACCACTCCCACTAATTTCTAAGGTGATGGATACACCACAGCATAGCTCCCCCGCCTCTCTGAGCCTGTCAAAACCTTTGCCTCCCAATTAATCGCAAGGTGCCATCGGTGATTGCTTTCTGGTCTACCTGCCCGTTCACGATTGACGTACCTTGGTCAATTTGGACTGGAAGGGCTTGCGGCACATACACATTCAGACGATGCTCACCGCACTCCCGTTCGGAGAAAGTGCTGACCATGACAGAAGTTCAGCATAGCCACTCGACAACGCCCAACTCGATCTCTAGTCTACGCTACCCCCCGCTGACCGGCGGACCACTCATCAAGGATCAGGTGGTCGCCAGTGGTGAAGAAGAAGAGGCGTACTCCAGGGCGCAAGCCCTCTACCCTCATGATCTCCATGACCTAGCCGTCTATTTGTAATCCACTGACGATGATTGAATTTACGAAGCTGTCGGTACTCCGCAGGAGACCAAAAAGCCGACCTGATTGGTGGGCCTCTCAAGTGTTGAGCATCTTGATGTTGGCTATCGCATTGGCCGGTTGTGCCGATAACGACACTCTTCATGCCACCGCCCGTCCAACGACCGATCTATCGCTGTCCTCCGGCACACTGAGTCAGAAGGCCAAGCGGGAACAGCAATTGGCCATTCTCAAGATCCGCGACCAGACCTTGGATCAGCTCTTCAAGCTAAACCCCTCGGCCAGGACTGAATTTGACCAAGCAGCCGGTTATGGGGTTTTCGATATCAATGGTCTGAATGCTGTGCTGGTGGAAGCGCATGGACGTGGTGTGGTTCTGGATAAAAAAAACCGAGCCGCATACATGCAACTGACTCGAACCGATATCGACCTTGGTGCCGAACTCAAGCCCTACCGGCAGGTGCTGATATTCAACGATCCTGCCACACTCAGCCGCTTCATAGCCTCTGGGTCATCGCCAACCAATGCGTCCAGCGATTCCAACATCACCATCTACCGCTTGGATATCACGGGTGTATCAACCCAGGTTGACTGGGCTGCCCGCTACTTTCGTGACCCCGATTTGAACTAAGCATTTGGCCTCGGCTCTTTACCCAAATCACGCATTTTTTGTGCTGTAAAGCTACCGATTTCGGCCTGTTTGGCTTGCATCTATCAACAAGCACGCTTATAAAGTAACAAGTAAGAGTAGTGATTCAATTTTCGACTCCGAACTCTTCCTTTTCAGGAGACGGAGCAATTTAGAAAGCGGACCGCGTGATCTTTCTCCCCGACCGGGAAATGGCCGAGGACGAGGGTATACGCAAGCGATCGCCCCAATCGAACCCAATCCGCAGGGGATAACAACTTATGAAGGGCACCTTGTCGCATGTAATAAGCTTAGGGTTATTCTGCCTAGGCTTGTGGCTGTTGCTATCTGGCTTCTTTGACAACACCTTCTTGCTGAGCCTTGGTGTACTTTCCTGCATCCTGGTCACTTGGGTGGCGTGGCGAGTTGAAGCGATTGATCCCGAAGAACACCCCCCACACCTGCAGCTCGGCCCACAAATTCTGTTGTATTGGCCCTGGCTGCTAAAGCAAGTCGTGTTATCCAATATCGACGTCACCCGACGTATTCTCGACCCCAAGCTGCCGATCAGCCCTACCCTAATTCAACTCAAACCCAGCCAGCATAGCGATCTGGGTCGAGTGATTTACGCCAACTCCATCACCTTGACGCCGGGCACGGTGACCGCCTCACTCAGTGGCGACAGCCTGATGGTGCACGCCCTGACTCGCTCTGGAGCCGAGGACCTGCAAAAGGGTGATATGGATCGATGGGTTACCGTGCTGGAGAGGGAGACATCCTGATGTTTGCTGCTGCGACACTTGGTATCCTGGTCTGTATGCTACTAGCCATGGCCCGCGCCTTGCTAGGGCCCACTGTCTATGACCGGATTATGGCGGTCAACGCCTTCGGTACCAATACGGTATTGATCATCGCCGTGCTGGGATTCCTGACTGGACGTCCTGACTTCAACGATATCGCCTTGGTATATGCCCTGATCAATTTCGTTGGCACCATCGCCGTACTTAAATTCATTCGCTACGGGGACTTGGGCTGGCCACGCAACATTCCTGATGAATCGGACGATCTCTAAATATGACTTGGCTGATTGATGGATTAAGCGGATTGGCGCTGTTGGGTGGAATGTTTTTTATGATAGTTGGCGGTATCGGCATGTTGCGCCTACCGGATTTTTATACCCGCCTGCACGCCGCCGGCATCATCGATACCCTAGGCGCTGGCTTAATTCTGCTGGGCTTGATGCTGCAAGCTGGCTGGACTTTGATCAGCGTTAAGCTACTGCTGATCCTGTTGTTTTTATGGTTCACTAGCCCCACGGCTACCCACGCGCTGGTTCGGGCCGCATTGTCCGATCCCGAAAATCCTCAGCCGCTCCTGTATGAGGAGACGCCGCCATCGAAACCCTAGTCAATTTTGCATTGCTGGGCCTGCTGGTGGTCACCGCACTGGCGGTGATCCGTCTACGGGATTTGTTCGCGGTGATTATGCTGTTTGGGATCTACAGTCTCCTATCGGCCAGCCTGTTTGTGGTATTGGATGCGGTGGATGTCGCCTTCACCGAAGCCTCAGTCGGTGCCGGGATCGCCACTGTGTTCATGCTGGGTACACTAGCGCTGACCAAGAGCCGTGAAAAAATCCCCGCCGCGCATAAGCAGGTGCTGCCGCTCTTGGCGGTGCTGGGCACTGGGGCGGTGTTGATCTACGGTACTTCAGATATTCCCTATTACGGCGATCCTAGTAATCCGATCCATCATCATGTAGCGCCACGTTACCTTGAAGGCTCTGCTACGGAGATCGGCGTTCCCAATGTGGTGTCCGCTGTACTGGCCAGTTATCGTGGCTATGACACTCTGGGCGAAACTACCGTGGTATTCACCGCCGCAATCGGAGTACTGGTATTGATCGGTGGCGCGCGGCGACCCCATTCTGAGGAATCGCCTCGCTCTGATCCTAAACAAGAGCTAATGAAGCAGTACTCGATTCTCCGCCTAATCACCAAACTGTTGTTACCACTGATTTTGCTATTCGCCCTGTACGTGCAGTTTCACGGCGATTTCGGTCCAGGCGGCGGATTCCAGGCAGGAGTGATCTTCGCGGCAGGTTTTGTACTTTATGCCCTGGTCTATGGATTGGACCAAGCCCGACAAATCATGCCGCCGTGGCTGCTACGCATTGGGATTTCTCTGGGGGTACTGATTTACGCTGGGGTAGGAGTCGCTGGAATACTGCTGGGCGGTGCTTTCCTGGATTATGGAGTACTGGACCCACATGACCCGATGCATGGTCAACATCTGGGAATTTTTCTGGTGGAGTTGGGTGTGGGTATTACCGTATCGGCCGTCATGATCTCAATTTTCTACGCTTTCGCCGGCCGCGGCCGGTGAGATGCGCCACCATCGGTAGCGGCGCAGAGATCGGAGGACAATAATAAGGTGCAAATCCTCGGACTATATAATTACTGGATTTTCATCGTGCTGATGATGTGTGGTTTCTATGTCGTCATCTCGCGCGGTAATCTAGTCAAGAAACTGGTCGGGCTGAATATCTTTCAAACCTCGGTATTCATCCTCTACATCAGCATGGGCAAGATCATCGGTGGGACCGCACCCATTTTGACTGAAACGGCGACGGTCTATAGCAACCCGGTGCCCCATGTGCTGATTCTGACCGCCATCGTGGTGGGTATCGCCACTACGGCTTTGGGTCTGGCGCTGGTGGTTCGTATCAACGAAGCCTACGGCACCATCGAAGAAGACGAAATCCACGCGCAAAGCGAAGACGAGGCCCTGTGACCGAACATCTACCCGCGTTACAGGTCGTCATTCCCCTGATGGCGGCGCCACTGTGCGCCCTGCTACGCCCTGGCCGAATAGCCTGGATGCTAGCCATGACCGCCTGCACGCTGTGCCTGCTGATTGCCGCCCTGCTGCTTGAGCGAGTACTAGCGGAGGGGGTAATTTCCTATGCCATGGGCAACTGGCCAGCACCTTGGGGTATCGAATACCGAATAGATACTGTCAACGCCTATATGCTGCTACTGGTGACGATGATCGGTGCCGTGGTGATGGCGTTCGCACGGCCCACCCTGGAGCAGCGTGCTCATCTGTCAAAACGCAAACAACCTTGGTTCTATACCACCTATCTATTGTGCTTGACTGGCCTGCTGGGAATGATTATCACCGGTGACGCCTTCAATGTCTTTGTGTTCCTGGAAATATCGTCGCTGTCCAGTTACGTGTTGATCAGTATCGGCCGCGACCGCCGTGCCCTGACCGCCGCCTATCAATACCTGATCATGGGCACCATCGGGGCTACCTTCATCCTGATCGGTATCGGCTTTCTGTATGTAATGACCGGCACCCTCAACATGCTGGATCTGGCTGCCCGCCTGCCAGCGGTCGCCGATACCCGAACCGTGCGTGCCGCCTTCGCCTTTCTGACCATCGGCATTAGCCTTAAGTTGGCGCTGTTTCCACTGCATCTGTGGCTGCCCAATGCCTATGCCTATGCGCCCTCAGCGGTCACCGCATTCCTGGCCGCGACCGCCACCAAGGTGGCGATTTATGTAATGCTGCGCTTTTTCTTTACCATCTTTGGCGCTCAGTTTTCCTTCGAAACCATGGGCCTGGATGCCATCCTGCTGCCATTGGCGCTAGCCGGAATCTTCAGCGCTTCAGTGGTAGCGATCTTCCAAACCAACGTCAAACGGATGCTGGCCTATTCCAGCGTGGCGCAGATCGGCTACATGATTTTGGGTATCAGCTTGGTATCAGTCACTGGACTGACCGCTACCATCAGTCACCTGTTTAATCACGCGCTGATGAAGGGAACGCTGTTCATGGCGCTCGGTTGCGTGTCGTACCAAATCGGCGCCGTTCGTCTCGACCGTCTAGCTGGAATAGGCCGGACCATGCCCTGGACCATGGGCGCCTTCGTAATCGGCGGCCTGAGTCTGATCGGGGTTCCGCTAACGGCGGGCTTTGTCAGCAAATGGTTGCTGATTCTCGGTGCACTGGAACGGGGCTGGTGGCCGGTAGCACTGTTAGTATTGCTCACCTCATTACTGGCGGTGATTTACATCTGGCGTGTGGTGGAAGTGGCCTATTTTCGTCCAGCACCAGAAGATCGCAAGATCGGCGAGGCGCCGCTGGTACTGCTGATACCGACCTGGACCCTAGCGTTGGCCAATCTCTATTTTGGACTCGACACCTCGCTAAATGCAGGAGTGGCCCGGCTCGCGGCACAGAGTTTGTTGGGGGTGACGCAATGAACGCGGCAAACAAGGAAAGTGAGCATAGTGCAAACATGCTGCGGCAAACGATGATTCGCGGTTGCCAGTCTGTGGTTCCACCGAGGATCGAACCGTGAACCCTGAAGCCCTATTGCTGCTGGCGCTGTTCATTCCACTCTTGAGCGCGCTGTTCATCGCTGCCAATGACGCGCATCCCAACCGACGTGAATTGGCGACCCTGCTGGCCTCCTTGCTGTTACTGGGCGTGGTGTTGTCCCTGCTACCGGTAGTGGCGTCCGGCGCCCGTCCCACAGTGGATCTCTTCGAATTCGCCTCCGGTCTGCCGCTGCGACTGAGCGTGGAGCCTCTGGGCATGCTCTTCGCCGCCGTCGCCGCACTGTTGTGGCCACTGAACTCGCTCTACTCCATCGGCTACATGCGTGGTAACCAGGAACAGCATCAGACCCGGTTTTATGTCTGTTTCGCCATCGCCATCGCCAGTGCCATCGGCATCGCCTTCTCTGGCAATCTACTGACTCTCTTCATCTTCTACGAAACACTGACCCTTTCGACCTATCCGCTGGTCACCCACAAGGGCAATGCCGACGCCATGCGAGCCGGGCGGCTCTATCTCGGTATCTTGATCGGCACCTCCATCGGTCTGCTGCTGCTGGCGATCATCTGGACTGGCCTGATCGCTGGCACCCTGGAATTCACTCCTGGTGGCATTCTGGCGGGCAAAATGGAAGGCCCGACAGTGGCGATCCTGCTGGCCTTATATATGTTCGGCATCGGCAAGGCGGCTTTGATGCCCTTTCACCGCTGGCTACCGGCGGCGATGGTGGCACCAACCCCGGTCAGCGCGCTGCTGCATGCAGTAGCAGTGGTCAAGGCTGGGGTCTTCACGGTGATGAAAGTGGTGGTCTACGTCTTCGGCATCGATTTTCTTGCCGTCACTGGAGCCTCGCAATGGCTGATTTGGGTCGCCGCTTTGACCCTGTTGCTGGCTTCGATCGTGGCGCTGACCAAGGACAATCTCAAAGCGCGCTTGGCTTATTCCACCGTGAGTCAATTGTCCTACGTAGTACTAGGGGCGGCACTCGCTACTTCGATGGGAGTGATCGGCGGTTCGATGCAAATTGTGATGCATGCCATGGGCAAGATCACTCTATTCTTCTGCGCTGGCGCCATCTACACCGCTGCCCATAAAACCGAGATCAGCCAATTGGACGGGCTGGGCCGGGTGATGCCGTTTACTTTCGGTGCATTTCTGATCGGCGCACTCAGCATCATTGGCCTGCCACCGCTGGGTGGTTCCTGGAGCAAGTGGTATCTCCTCATGGGTGCGGCCGACACCGGACAACTGGTGATGATTGCGGTGCTGATCATCAGTTCGTTGCTGAACGTCGCCTATCTACTCCCAATCGTAGGCCGAGGATTTTTTGCACCGACTCCCGCCCACGACCCGGATACCGCGCATCACCCTGACCCGCATCCCGCCTCCACTGCCGATAATCAGCATGCAACGGCGGGAAGTCCACCACCCGATGGCAACCGTATTCACGAAGCGCCACTGGCTTGTGTGGTGCCGCTGTGCCTGACTGCCTTTGGCTGCGTACTGCTGTTTTTCTACGCCGATCCGCTCTACGAGTTGCTGGCAACAATCGTGAGGACTACGCCATGAGCGAACGCCAATCTACTTCCGATGGCAAAATCTACTGGCTTGATCAGCCAAGCAACGTGAACAAGCTGGTCGGCCTGCTGATTGCGGTTTGCGTGGGACTTGCACTGCTGGATGCGGTTTACGTTAAACATGGCCACTTTGCCTTTGAGGAAGCCTTTCCGCTGTTCTATGGCGTATATGGCTTTTTGGCCTATTGCTTCATCGTACTATCAGCCAAAGCGTTGCGCCGGCTGCTGAAGCGGGACGAGAACTACTATGATCGCTGAAGGACTCAATCCCGCCCTGATTCTCATCTTCGGCGGCCTGCTGGCTCCCTTGCTCGGAGGTCGTACCCGAGCTGTTTATCTGTTGGCGCTGCCGCTACTCGGCATCATACAGCTTTGCGGCCTGGATTACGGCTCTAGCGGCATACTTTCGCTGTTTGACCTTAATCTCATTACTCTGCGGCTGGATAAGCTCAGCTTTATCTTTGCTCTGATTTTTCTGATCGCCTCCTGGCTTGGAGTGATCTACGCCCTACACCAACAGGACACGATCCAAGATGTCGCCGCGCTGGTCTACGCGGGTGCCGCCATCGGTGCGGTACTGGCTGGAGATTTGGTCACGCTATTCATTTACTGGGAGCTGACCGCCATCAGCTCAGTGTTCTTGATTTGGGCGCGACGCACGACCGTTTCGATTCAAGCCGGACTGCGTTATCTAGTGATCCAAATCGGCTCGGGGGTGCTGCTACTGGCTGGGACCATTATTCATCTGCGCGCCACTGGCTCCACCGCCTTCGATCATTTGGGTCTGGAGACCCCCGGCGGCTTACTGATTTTCTTCGCCTTCGGCATTAAATGCGCTTTTCCCTTGCTGCATAACTGGCTGCAAGATGCCTATCCCAAAGCTACGGTCACCGGCACTGTGGTGCTGTCGGCCTTCACCACCAAACTGGCGGTCTATGCCTTGGCGCGTGGCTACGCTGGCACCGAAATTCTGATCTACATCGGTGCCACCATGACTGTATTCCCGATCTTCTTCGCGGTGATCGAGAACGATTTGCGCAAGGTATTGGCCTACAGTCTCAACAACCAACTCGGTTTCATGGTGGTCGGGATCGGCATCGGTACCGAACTGGCACTAAATGGCACTGCTGCACACGCCTTCTGCCACATTCTCTACAAAGCGCTGCTGTTTATGAGCATGGGCGCAGTGCTGCATCGGGTCGGTACTGTCAAGGCTTCGGAACTGGGTGGCCTGTACAAATCGATGCCGCTCACGGCGGTATTCTGCATCATCGGCTCGATGTCGATTTCGGCTTTCCCACTGTTCAGCGGCTTCGTCTCAAAATCTCTGATCATGGCTGCTGCCGCCGAAGAGCATCACACCCTGATCTTCCTGGTACTGCTATTCGCCTCAGCTGGCGTGCTGGATCATTCCGGCATCAAAATCCCGTTCTTCAGCTTTTTCTATCACGACAGCGGCAAGCGCTGCGCCGAAGCACCCACCAACATGCTGGTGGCGATGGGCCTGACCGCATTGGCCTGCATACTGCTCGGCGTGTTTCCACAATGGTTGTTGTATCCACTGCTACCGCACGCGATGGATTTTGCGCCTTACACCGCCAGCCATGTTCTGTCGCAACTGCAACTATTGCTGTTCGCTGCTCTGGCGTTCACCACGCTGATGAAGCTCGGCTGGTATCCACCGGAAATCCCTTCGATCAATCTCGATTTCGACTGGGTCTACCGTAAGTGGCTACCAGTGGTAGCGGCGCGGGTCTGGAGTGTGGCGGACGGAGCATGGATGCATCTGTCCAACGTGTTGACCTATCAAGTTGAACTCCTGATTCGTTTTCTCTCTCGTCATCATGGCCTGCAAGGCAAACTGGCTACCACCTGGCCAACCGGCAGTATGGTGTTGTGGGCAGTCATCTTGCTGGGTGCCTGCCTGATTTTCTACTACTTCTAAGAAGAAGCTGTGCGAATCTGTTCATAAAGAGGACAGAGAGATGGATTTTCCCCGCGATGCTCGCTGATCAGGAATGGGCGGGGATCGCGTTCTGTTCCATCATGCTCAGAAGGTCACATCCTTTGTGAACAGATTCTAAGATCGCCCAGCCTAGATTTTTCCACAAAACTGTGGATACCTCTTCTTGGGAGGTAATCCTGTTTTGC
>JACSSB010000083.1 GCA_014879435.1 Phycisphaerales bacterium | reverse complement strand
GGAATGGCGGCCATGAGCACATAGGCATCCAGGAAGCTGGAATGATTGGCTACCAGTACACAGGGATTGGGCGGTATATGTTTGAGTCCGCGTACCGTCAGAGAAGTACCCGTCAATCGAGCCAGTAATCCAGTGGCGGCTCGACTCAGCGCCCAGCGCCATTCCAGCCGTGGTAGCGTCATGATGCCCAGCCATGTTCCTGGTGCCAGTAGCCCGAACATCATCCAAGCGTGGCCCGCGTACAGCCATTCCAGCAGGGTGTACCAAGTGCGCCGTACCCGCGCCCAGCCGCTGGCCAGGGCAATTCGCGTCAATTGCAGCCACAGCGCGCGGCTACCGCGAGCGAGTGCATTGCATTCGAACAGTTCGCGAACAGCGGCTCGGCGGATTTTGCCGCTAGAGGTTTTAAGCACGGTATGCGGTGGCACCAATACCACCGCATCCGGCGGTACCCCCAGCAAGTCCATGCTGGCGCTTTGAATCTGCTGGCGCAGTTCGATCAAGATTTCTGGCATGGTGCTACGGGTTTCGGCAACCACCACCAGCCGCTCGCTGCCGGTGGTGGGATCGGCACTGGCGAAAGCGGCGACGCAGCCTTTACGGATTTCTGGGATTTCTCCAACCGCTTGCTCCAGTTCGTAAGGATAAATGTTGCGTCCGCCACGAATGATCAGATCCTTGACTCGGCCAGTCAGATAAACGTCGCCGTTTGCCAAATAGGCGCGGTCACCCGAATCCAGCCAATCGTCGCCGTGTGGAAGCAGACGCTGGGTTGCGGCGGGATTGCGGTAGTAGCCAGCCGTCGCCGAGGGGCCTTTGAACTCCAGTCGTCCTTCCTGTCGTTCCGGTAATTCTCGGCCGCGCTCATCGACGATGCGCAACTGATGGTCAGGGATCGGTTGACCGCAGGCGGGAAAGAGCAGAGCGCTCGCATCGTGCGCATCCGCCGGTTCGGCCCGGCCGCTGGCCATGAAAATATCGCGCCGTATCCGATCAATGACCGGTCCTCGTCCGGGTGGCGGCAGGGTCAGTCCGACCGAGCATTCGGCCAGACCATACACCGGTGCCATGGCATTCGGTCGGAAGCCATAGGGTTTAAAACGAGCAACGAAGCGTTCGATAGTTGCCGGATTGACCGGTTCTGCGCCGTTGAAGCTCATCCGCCAGGAACTCAGATCCAGCCCTTTGATTTCATGATCTTGAATCGTTCGAGCGCAGAGTTCATAGGCGAAATTGGGTGCGGCGGACAGGGTGCCGCGATGGTGGTGAATCGCCCACAGCCAGCGAGCCGGTCGGGCCAGAAAACTCAGCGGCGACATGACTACCAGCGGGAAACCGTGATACAGACTGCCCAGACAAGCACCGATCAGGCCCATGTCGTGGTAGAGCGGTAGCCAACTGACGAACACATCTTCGGGTTCGGCTGCCACCCTCGGACCCATGGCGCGCAAGTTGGCCAGCAGATTGGCATGGGTCAGCATCACTCCTTTGGGATCACCGGTACTGCCAGAGGTATATTGTAAAAAAGCCAGATCTTGGTCGTGGACCGGAACATCGTGCCAGAGTGCCGATTCCTGCTCCAGATCCGCTACCGTGATGATCAGGCGAAGTTCTTCGGCGTGTGCTTGCAGCAGCCGTGCGACCAGTTTAGCTTCGGGCACGGTGATCAATGCCACGGCTTGCGCGTTGTGTAATAGCCGAGAGTGGCGGCGGAGGTGTTCTTCGATCTGCGAGGGGCGAACCGGTGGATAGATCGGCACCGGAATACCACCCGCCAGCAGGATGCCGAAGAATGCGAGAAAATACGCAGGACCGGTCGGGAGCATGATGGCGACGGTTTGCTGGGGTTGCAGCCCACGTTCTCGTAGTCCAGTGGCGACCGCGCGGGCGCGCCGCCGCAGCTCGGCATAGGTAAATAGCGTGTCGATTTGGTCGTCGTGGCCGTAGATCTGGAGCGCGATCCGTTCGGGTTGGATCTCGGCGTGCCAGTCCAGCATATCGAGCAGAGTTTTGGCGTTGTCCGGGGTGCCAGCGGTGGTGATCGCTTGTGATATAGGTGCCCGCCAGTTCGGTGCTAGCGCTTTTTCCTCCATCTCTTGGCCACTGGCCTTTAAGATGAAGGCCAACAGATCACGCGGGGTTTGTGCCAGTAAGGCGCGTTCGTCCAAGCGGATGTGGAAGATTTGCTCAATTCGGCGTGACAGTTCGGTACGCCCCAGGCTGTCCAGCGCCAGATCTCGATCCAGGTGGCTGTCCAGAGTCAGTGCCGATAGGTTGCGTCCGGATTGACGGGATTCCAGCAGTAGATCCCGGATCAGTGTCAGCAGGCGAGTCGCGGCTTCGTCGGTGTTGATGGGTGCCAGTTGGGGGGTTGGCAGCCCATGATGATTGAGAGACATGATGGTGATCCAGTGAATACCCCGGATTCCAAGGGATGGCCGGAGTTGGGCTGTTGGTGTCCTAAGTTAACATTCTAGAATATGAGGAAATGAAGTGTGCCGGTATCGGCATCGTGATCGTGCCGGATTGGACCGTGCCACCGTTTGATTTCCGAGGATTGATCCATGATTCGCAATGTGTTTCGCCACTTGTTGGCTTCGTTGTTATTGGGACCTGGTTGTGCCCTGGCGCTGGAAGTCGGCGAGATTCAGGTGGATTCTGCCCTGAATCAATTGTTCGACGCCAAGATTCCACTACCGACGTTGTCGTTGGAGAAACTGGAAGGTGTTTCCGTCAAAGTGGCCTCGCCATTGATGTTCAAAGAATTTGGTCTCGACCGTGGGGCATCATTGGATGATCTAGTATTTTCGATTCAGTACGATGCCGAGGGAAAGATTTATGTCAAGGTGGTATCGGTCAAACCGATTCGTGAACCATCGCTCGGGTTGTTATTGGAGTTCAGTTGGCCACGTGGCAAAACATTTCGGGAGTTTACGGTACTACTCGATCCAATATTGCGCTTGACTCCACCGCCTGCCGGTCGCAGTAAGACGGTACTCGATGGCGCTAGCGATGCCGAGGCCGCATCGGAGAAGCAGTCTCCTACGAGCGATATTGTGGTGAATCGCACTATTCAGCCCCCCGAGAAATCATCCCCGCCAAGCGGTCAGAGTTGGGCTTTTCGACCGGGAGATATGTATGGCCCCGTCACACCCGGCGAAGGGCTTTGGGGGATTGCGCTTAAGACTCGGCCGGATCCTGGAATTAACCGCGATCAGATGATGCAGGCTTTATTTCAGATCAATCCAGATGCTTTTGGCAATGGGAAGATCAGTAACTTGCGAATCGGTGCCTTTTTGCGCATTCCAACACTCCAGGAAATCGCCGATCTCACCGGCTCTGAAGTGGCCAAACAACTGATCATGGCGAAGCAGACGGCGGATGATACGGGGCCAGATATCGGGTCTGCTGGAGAGACGC
>JACSSB010000245.1 GCA_014879435.1 Phycisphaerales bacterium | reverse complement strand
CGAGGGGCCAGCATGAGCCGTGCTTTCGTCCATCTGCGCCTGCACACCGAATATTCGCTGGTGGATGGGTTGGTCCGCGTCAAAAAGTTAGTGCAGCAGGTTGCTACCGCTGGAATGCCCGCAGTGGCGGTCACCGACATGAGTAACCTGTTCGCGCTGATCAAATTCTACAAAGCGGCACTCGCTGCCGGGATCAAACCCATCGTCGGCGTCGAAGTCTGGGTGCGGCGCGACGAGGAACCCACGCGGCTGGTGTTGCTCTGCCAAAATCTACACGGTTATCGCCACATGACCCGCTTGGTCAGCCGTGGCTATCTCGAAGGTCAGCAACGCGGGGTGCCGGTGCTGGATTACCGTTGGCTCGCCGGTAATACCGAAGGACTGATCGCACTCTCCGGGGGGCGAGAGGGCGAACTGGGTCAGGCGTTGTTGAACGACCGTATGGATCAGGCCCGACTCTGGCTGAGCGAATGGCAGCAATTGTTCCCTGATCGCTTTTATCTGGAAGTGCAACGCACCGGCCGCGCTCAGGAAGAAGAGTATCTGCAAGCCGCGCTGGATCTAGCTGTGGCGACCGCAACGCCGATGGTGGCCACTAACGAGGTCTGTTTTCTCCAGCGCGAGGATTTCGAAGCGCACGAAACGCGGGTCTGCATCCACGACGGCGTGACCCTGGACGATCCGCGCCGACCGCGCCGCTATAGCAACCAGCAATACCTGCGCTCACCCGCCGAAATGGCCGAGTTATTCGCCGATCTGCCGGAAGCACTGGAAAACAGTGTCGAAATCGCCCGCCGCTGCAACTTGCAACTGGAACTGGGTAAAAACGTACTCCCGGATTTCCCCATTCCGGCGGAGACCAATACCGAAGATTATTTCTCGACCCAGGCCCGCGTCGGACTCGAACAGCGGCTGCGGCGTTTATTCGATCCCAGCGCGCCTGATTTTACCGAGCGCCGCCAAGCCTACGATCAACGCCTGGAAATCGAGCTGAAAGTCATCCTGCAGATGGGTTTCCCCGGCTATTTCCTGATTGTGGCCGATTTCATCCAATGGGCGCGTAACAACGCGGTTCCGGTCGGACCGGGGCGCGGTTCCGGTGCCGGGTCGCTGGTGGCCTATGCTTTGGGCATCACCGATCTGGACCCGCTGGCCTACGATCTGCTGTTTGAGCGCTTTCTCAATCCCGAACGGGTGTCGATGCCGGATTTCGATATCGATTTCTGCATGGAAGGGCGCGACCGGGTGATTGAATATGTTGCTCAGCGCTACGGCCGCGACCGGGTATCGCAGATTGCCACTCACGGCACCATGGCGGCCAAAGCGGTGGTGCGCGATGTCGGTCGGGTGCTCGGTCATCCTTATGGCTATGTCGATCGCATCGCCAAGCTGATCCCCTTCGAGATCGGCATGACCTTGGACAAGGCCATCGAACAGGAAGTGGAACTGCGGCGGCTGTACGAGAACGACGAGGAAGTCCGTGCCTTGATCGATCTGGCGCGCAAGCTGGAAGGGTTGGCACGCAACGTTGGCAAGCACGCTGGTGGAGTAGTGATCGCGCCATCCACCCTGACCGATTTTTCCCCGCTGTATTGCGAAGAGGGCGAGGCGGGGGTAGTCACCCAATTCGACAAGGATGATGTTGAATCGGCTGGGTTGGTGAAGTTCGACTTTCTGGGGCTGCGCACCCTGACCATCATCGATTGGGCGGTGCGGACCATCAACGAACGGGCGGCGGCGGGCGCGTCGGCGCTCGATATCAGCCTAATTCCCCTCAACGACGCGCCGACCTTTGAATTATTGAAGCGTTACCAGACCACGGCGGTGTTCCAGTTGGAATCCAGTGGGATGAAGGATCTGATCCGCCGCCTGCAACCGGATTGTTTCGAGGATATCGTGGCTTTGGTAGCGCTGTTCCGACCAGGACCGCTGCAATCGGGTATGGTCGATGATTTCATCGACCGCAAGCACGGTCGTGCTCGCATCGAATATCCCCATCCGGCGCTGGCGACGATTCTGCAGCCCACTTACGGCGTCATTCTCTATCAAGAACAGGTCATGCAGATCGCTCAGGTGCTGGCGGGATACACCTTGGGCGGGGCGGATTTACTGCGGCGTGCCATGGGCAAGAAGAAGCCGGAGGAAATGGCGAAGCAGCGCGAGACCTTTGTTCAAGGTTCGATTGATCACCAAGTCGAATCCGAGACGGCATCTTATATTTTTGATTTGATGGAGAAATTTGCGGGTTACGGTTTTAACAAGAGCCATAGTGCCGCCTATGCCCTCGTCTCTTACCAGACGGCTTGGTTGAAAGCGCATTATCCAGCGGCCTTCATGGCGGCGGTACTGTCCTCGGATATGGACAAAACCGATAAGGTGGTGGTGTTCATTGAGGAATGTCGGCGGATGAAGCTGAAGCTGGC
This sequence comes from Phycisphaerales bacterium, assembly GCA_014879435.1. GTDB lineage: Bacteria > Pseudomonadota > Gammaproteobacteria > Competibacterales > Competibacteraceae > Competibacter. The sequence continues at coordinate 15,000 of JACSSB010000245.1, read as the reverse complement.
ACCTCCAGCCATCAACGCTTCCAACTACCGCTTCACGGTGAGTGGCCCGGATCAAATTCTCTACGGTTTGGGTGCGATCAAAGGGGTGGGCGAGGGCGCTATCGAAGCCTTGCTGCGCGAGCGCGAGCAGAATGGTGCGTACCGCGACCTGTTCGATCTGTGCCAGCGGGTCGATTTGCGCAAGCTGAATCGTCGGGTGTTAGAGGCGTTGATTCGCTCCGGGGCTTGTGATGGCTTCGGCTCGAATCGGGCCACTCTGATGGCCTATTTGCCAGAAGCGCTGCAACTGGCCGAGCAACATTCCCGCAATCATGTGGCCGGGCAGAATGATCTGTTCGGATTAGCCACGGGAGAAGCGCCAGCGCCATCTCCGTCCTCCAGTGTGGGATCGGAAGCGGTGGAGCAGTCATCGGAGGAGGGTGCAGCGTCCGCAGGGCACTGGAGTGGAAATCTGCAAAGGGAGGAGTGGGACGAAGAAGAGCGCTTGCGGGGTGAAAAGGAAACCCTGGGTGTGTATCTGACCGGGCACCCGATCCAGCGGCTGGAAGCGGAATTGGCCGCATTGGGTGCGACTCGGCTGCGCGATTTGGGTGAATACAGCGGCGGTACTACCCGGCGCAATGGTCGCACCCTGCTGATCGCTGGATTAGTGGTCAGTCTGCGGACTCGCCCCGCCAATCGCGGTGGGCGCATCGCCTTTGTCACCCTAGACGATGGCGGCGGGCGGACTGAGCTGCGCCTTTTTCCAGAGATATACGAAGAGCATCGCGCTTTGATCGTCGAAGGTGCCATTTTATTGGTGCGTGGGAGCTTGGGTTGGGATGAGTTCAACCAGACCACGCGCCTGAACGTCGAACAGGTACTGGATTTGGATGCGGCGCGTGCCGAACGTGCGCAAAGGCTGCGGTTGCAGTTGAGCGCACACCAATGCGCGGCGGGGGTGTTGCGGGAGGTGGCTGCGGTGCTGGCCGAGTATCGTGCCGGTGGACGTTGCGCAGTGTGGGTGGATTACTTCGGTTCTGGCGCGTGGGTAGAACTGGCGCTCGGGGCGGACTGGCGGGTCAAGCCGTGCGAGGCACTGCTGCGTCGGTTACGCGAGCTGGTCGGTGCCGACCGGGTACAACTGCGCTATGAGCAGCAACCTGGAATGGAATCCCATTAACGTCAATGCTGTTTATGACCCCTAGCCCATCAATCATTGAAGGTCATTCCCACGAAAGCGGGAATCCAGGAAGCCTTACGCAGGGTCAATTTTGGACTCCCGCCTGCGCGGGAGTGACGATCCATGTTGTGGGATTCATGCTCACGTCAGCGCGTAGAGTTTGGATTCCAGATAGCCTTTAGGAAGCCGCGCCGAATTCGACCGCACGCACGCTGCGTGCCAGTTTATCGAGCACGCCGTTGACGAAGCGATGTCCCTGCTCGGCACCGAAGACCTTGGCCAGCTCAATCGCTTCGTTGAGGACAATCCGGTAGGAAATATCTGGGCGCTGTAGCAATTCGTATCCGCCGATCCGCAGGATGGCGCATTCCACCGGGTCTACCTGGATCAGCGGACGATCCAGCAGCGGTTCCAGGGCCGCGTCGATTTCGGTCACATGCACCGGAACTTGATGTACCAATTCCCGAAAGTAGCTCGGATCGGCCTTACTTAAATCTTCGTTCGCCAGAAAATGGGTTTCGATCTGACTGGGCGATTGCCCAGTCAACTGCCACTGATACAGTGCCTGCACGGCGCAGCGTCGCGCCCAGCCACGTTTGCCGGGCTGGTTCTTTCGAGGACCACCCATGATTCAGCCTTCCAGCCGCCGCAGCAGATTGACCATTTCCAGCATCGCCATCGCCGCCTCGGCGCCCTTATTGCCCGCCTTGGTACCTGCACGTTCCACCGCCTGATCGATGCTATCGACGGTGAGTACGCCAAAACCGACCGGGATATCGTATTCCAGCGAAACGCTCGCCAGTCCCTTGACGCATTCGTTGGCTACGTATTCAAAATGCGGGGTGCCACCACGGATGACCGCGCCCAGGGCGACAATGCCATCGTAACGCTCGCTGGCGGCTAGGCGTTGTGCGGCCAACGGTAGCTCGAAAGAGCCGGGCGTCCAGATCAGGTCGATACTGGTTTCGGGAATACCGTGTCGATGCAGGACGTCCACCGCGCCGCTGATCAAGCTTTGCACGATAAAACTGTTGAAACGCGACGCGACCAGTGCGAAGCGGGCGTCCTGAGGTGGGCTGAAGTCGCCTTCGATGACATTGAGTTGTTGCATAGCGGGGCTTCCTTAAGTGATGGGCAGGAGGAAATCAGGAGATGTATTCCACGACTTCCAGATTGAAGCCGGATAAACCGCTGATTCGTTTCGGTGCGCTCAATACCTGCATGCGACGCACACCGATATCGAGCAGGATCTGGGCACCGATCCCATAGGTGCGCAGAGCGGTGGTGTAATCGACCGGACGGTTCGCTTCACTGGCTTCGAACTGGTAGCTACGCATGCGTCGGATCAGTCCGGCTGGGTCTTCATGTCGGCTCAGAAAGACCAGTACTCCTGATGGGGCATCGGCGATCCGCTGCAGGGCATCGCGCAAGGGCCAGCCGCTGTCCGCCATGCGCAAACCCAGCAGATCGTTCAGCATATGTTGGACATGAACCCGCACCAGTACTGGTTCCTCAGCGTGAATGTCGCCTTTGACCAGCGCGAAATGCACCTGTTTACTGACCACATCCTGATAGGTCAGGATGCGCAGTGGACCGAATTCGGTGTGCATGATCGCATCGGCGACCCGTTCGATAGTTTTTTCGTTCTGCATCCGGTAGCGGATCAGATCGGCGATAGTCCCGATTCTCAGATCGTGCTGAGCGGCAAAGGTTTCCAGGTCGGGACGGCGTGCCATGGTGCCGTCTTCGTTGAGGATCTCGACGATGACCGCCGCCGGTTCCAATCCCGCTAACCGAGTCAGATCGCAACCAGCCTCAGTGTGTCCGGCGCGAGTCAGTACGCCGCCGGGTTGCGCCATCAGCGGGAAGATATGACCCGGTTGCACCAGATCCCCCGGATGGGCATCGGGCCGCACAGCGGTGCGAATGGTGTGGGCGCGGTCGTAGGCAGAGATTCCGGTGGTAACCCCTTGCGCGGCTTCGATGGAGACGGTGAAGTTGGTGGAATAAGGGGTGGCGTTATCCTGCACCATCAGTGGTAGGCGCAGTTGCTGGCAACGCTCGCGAGTCAGCGTCAGGCAGACCAGACCCCGGCCGTAACGCGCCATGAAATTGATATCTTCGGGGCGGACCAGCGAGGCAGCCATCAATAGATCGCCTTCGTTTTCCCGATCCTCATCATCCATGATGATGACCATCTTACCCTGCCGTAGGTCGGCGAGGATGTCGCCAATCGAGTCAAGTGCCATGGCTATTTCCAGAACCCGTGTTCGCGCAGCAGCGATTCGGTGATTCCGCTACTCTGCGGCTGGGCGGCGCGTTCGCCCAACAGCAAGCGTTCCAGATAGCGGGCGATTAGATCCACTTCCAGATTGACGCGCCGACCGGTGTGGAAGTCGGCAAGCGTAGTTTCTCCCAAGGTATGCGGGACGATGTTTAGTTCAAAAGCCGCACCCGCCACTTGGTTAACGGTGAGGCTGACACCATCGACGCAGATCGAGCCTTTTTCGGCAATGTAGCGCGCCAAGGCATCCGGTGCCTGGATACGCAATCGCCAGGAACGACCGTCCAGACGCCATTCACTCACTGTGCCGACACCATCGACATGACCGCTGACCAAGTGGCCGCCGAGGCGCGTGGTGGGCGTCAGCGCTTTTTCCAGATTGACGCGGGCGCCGGGTTTGGCCGCACCAAGCGTGGTACGTTCCAGAGTCTCACGCGAGGCATCCGCCCAGAAGCCGTCACCGGGCAGTTCGACAGCGGTCAGGCAGACACCGCTGACAGCGATGCTGTCGCCAAGGCACACGTCGCTTAAATCAAGCTTGCCGGTGGCGATGCGTAAGCGGAAGTCACCACCGCGCGGTTGCACGGTGGTTATGGTCCCAACTGCGGTGATGATGCCGGTGAACATGGCGGGCTCTCGTAAGGATTACAGGATATTGCGAAATATTATCGCCGTAGGTTCCCCATCTGGGGGCATGCCACTCATGCCAATGGTATGGCGGGGATGATCGCGAGGCGCTCAGGCTGGAAAATCTTTCAATACGATGTTCAGGTGTACGTGTGAAAGTTTATTCCTGTTCCTGAGAACGCATAGGTCTCAAGCGTATCCGCCAATCCGTTCCTACCGCTCGCGTTTCCATCACTTCCAATGCCCTTCGCTCGTGCATCTGCGTCAGTATCGGCAGTTGGAACAGCCCGCGTGCCTGCTCACCTAACAAGATCGGGGCCATATAAATCAGCAATTCATCGACCAATCCCGCTTGCAGCAACGCACCGGCCAGGGTCGGGCCGCATTCGACCTGGATTTCGTTGCACTCGCGACGGGCAAGCTCGGTCATCACAAAATGGAGATCAAGGCCACCTTCGGTGCGCGGGGTGATGAGGAGTTCCGCGCCTGCTTGGCGTAGGGGTGCCTGTAATGTGTTATCGGTGACGGCGGTGAAAATCAATACCGCACCCGGTAATCGCAAGGTCTTCGCCGTCGGCGGTGTGCGTAGCGCACTATCGAGAATAACGCGAAGCGGTTGGCGATGCGCTTCCGGCAGCCGAACATTGAGGCTGGGATCATCGGCCAGCAGGGTGCCAATTCCAGTCAGGATCGTTGAGGCCCGTGCTCGCAACCGTTGCACATCCTGGCGTGCTGCTGCACCGGTCAACCATTGGCTTTCACCGGAGGCCAGCGCGGTGCGCCCGTCCAAACTCATCGCCAGCTTAAGCCGAACGAAAGGACGATGCTGGGTCATGCGCTGAATAAAACCGGGATTTAACGCCCGTGCTTCCGCTTCCAGTAGCCCGCAATCCACCGCTACCCCGGCATCTCGTAGTTGCTGTAGCCCTTTACCAGCGACTTGCGGATTGGGATCAGCCATCGCCGCCACTACCCGGTTGACACCCGCATGGAGCAGAGCATCGGTGCAGGGCGGGGTGCGGCCGTGATGACAGCAGGGTTCCAGGGTCACGTAGGCGGTGGCGCCGCGTGCCCGATCACCGGCCGCTTCCAAGGCAATGACCTCGGCATGGGCTTCACCCGCTTGTTCATGCCAGCCTTCACCAACGACGCCGCCGTCTCGAACTAACACGCAGCCAACCCGTGGATTGGGATCGGTACCGTATAGGCCGCGTCGCGCCAGGGTGAGGGCGCGTGCCATGTGGCGATAATCATCGAGGAACATTAATCGGAATCCGTCTTGCCAGAAGGGGTCTGCAGGCGTTCGATTTCCTCGCGAAAGGCGTTGACATCCTGAAAACTGCGGTAGACCGAAGCAAAACGGACGTAGCCGACCGGGTCTAGGTTACGTAGTTCCTCCATGACCCATTCGCCGATCCGTTGGCTACTCAGCTCCCGTTCCCCGCTGGCACGGATACGATTTTTGATGTGCCGTAGGATGCCCTCGATCCGCTCGGCGCTGACCGGTCGTTTTTCCAAGGCCCGCAGCAAACCGGTACGCAATTTTTCTTCCAGGAACGGTTCGCGGCGATCATCGCGCTTGACGACCGGCGGCATCAGCAGTTCCGCGATTTCGTAGGTAGTGAAGCGGGAATTGCAATGGAGGCATTCACGACGGCGGCGCACTTTGTCGCCTTCCGCCGACAACCGCGAGTCGATCACTCGGGTATCGGGGATACCGCAAAAGGGGCAGTGCACCGCCGTATACTCAGCGAAGGGGAACGGTCAGCCGTAGACCGGGAATCGGGCGCACAATTCGGCCACCTGATTGCGCACCCGCTCGATGGTCGCCTCGCGGTCGAGATCGTCGAGGATGTCGCAGATCCAACCGGTCAACTCCCGGCATTCGCGTTCTTTGAATCCGCGGGTGGTGATGGCTGGTGAACCGATCCGAATGCCGCTGGTGACGAAGGGCGATTGTGGATCATTCGGTACCGCATTCTTATTGACGGTGATCCAAGCCCGACCCAGTGCCGCGTCGGCAGCCTTGCCGGTCAGACCCCGAGAGATCAGGCTGACTAGGAACAGGTGATTGTCGGTACCGCCAGAGACGATGTCGTAGCCACGCTCGATGAAAACTCCGGCCATGGCACGAGCATTGGCCACTACCTGCTTCTGGTACTCGGTAAATTCCGGTTGCAACGCTTCCAGCAGGGCGACCGCTTTGGCGGCGATGACGTGCATCAATGGACCGCCTTGGATGCCAGGGAATACTATCGAGTTGAGCTTTTTCTCGATCTCAGGGTTGGAGCGGGCCAAGATCAGGCCGCCGCGTGGGCCGCGTAAAGTCTTGTGGGTAGTGGTGGTGACCACATCGGCGATAGGCACGGGATTGGGGTAGACACCCGCTGCCACTAGGCCAGCGACGTGCGCCATATCCACGAACAGATAGGCCCCCACCTTGTCGGCGATAGTACGGAAGCGCTGCCAGTCTATTACCCGCGAATAGGCTGAAAAACCGGCGACGATCATCTTGGGCTTGTGCTCCAGCGCCAACTGTTCGACCTGATCGTAGTCGATCTCGCCAGTGGCTTCGTTCAAGCCATATTGCACCGCTTGATACAGTCGGCCAGAGAAATTGACCTTGGCGCCGTGGGTGAGATGGCCGCCATGCGCCAAGCTCATGCCTAGCACGACCTCGCCCGGCTCCAGCAACGCCATGTAGACGGCGGCGTTGGCCTGCGAACCGGAATGCGGTTGTACATTGGCGTAATCGGCGTGAAAGAGCTGCTTGGCGCGATCGATCGCCAGTTGTTCGGCGATGTCCACGAACTCGCAGCCGCCGTAGTAGCGCTTACCCGGATAGCCTTCGGCGTACTTGTTGGTCAATACCGAACCCTGGGCTTCAAGTACCCGTGGACTGGCATAATTTTCCGAGGCAATCAGCTCAATGTGAGCTTCCTGACGTTGTTTCTCGCTCTGAATGGCAGTCCACAACTCATTGTCGAACCCGGCGATTCGTATCTCTCGGCTGAACATTCGCAACCTCTGCAGGGCAGATGCCCGCTGTTGGAACACAACAGTGGGCGGGTTATGGAAAAGCTGGCGATGATACCCGATGTTGGCGACGGATGGCAGGAGATTTGCTGCCTTGTGCCCAGTCCAATGGTTGAGGTTGGCTTGTGCGTGGGTATCAGACGCAGTAAACGGACCTTACTCGTGCCGGCTCGCTAGGCTCAGGGCTTGGAAACTGTAAAAACGAAACGCGCCTCGCTGTTTTCGGTCCATACACTTTCAACCTCGGACAACGGTCGAACCATGGTATCGACGGTCAACCCGGCAGGTTTTACAGCTTGCATCAGTCCGGCAATGGCGCGGATGAGCGCCGCATGCGACAGACTGCCCAGTCCGCTGCCTTGAAGTTCAAGGCCGCTGCTACGTAGCGTGCCCGCATTGAAATTGATTGATGCACCAGCCAGCGAGCCGATGTTGACAAAACGCAGGCGTGGCGCGGCTTCGCTTTCCCCATGTCCGGTGGCCGCTTTCAAAAAGGCTTCCGCAGGTGATCCCCACAAGTAATCGAGCACGATGTCAACACCCTGGCTGATTTTCCGACGGAAATCAGCCACCAGTGTATCTGGGGCTTGTTGCAATGCGACGAAATCATCTGCCCCCAATGCGCGCAATTCGGTTTCGCAAGCGGTATTGCGCGCTGTGGCAATGACTCGGGATGCTTCCAAATGCTTGGCAATCTGAATTGCTAGCCGTCCAGATGTGCCATTCGCACCATTAATTAATACGGACTCGCCCCGTTGAAATGCCGCACGTTCGGTCAATGCAGCCCAAGACGACATACCAGGATTGGCAATAGCAGCAGCGGTGATGTCGTCCAGATCACCTGGAAGCATCACTATATTCGCCGCAGGTACGGCAACGGCTTCTGCCATTGCACCAAACCGACGCGGAAAAGCGAAATACACGCGCTGTCCGCTCGGCAATAGACCCACCCCATCAGTACCCGGCACCATGGGTACGGTGCCACTCGAATAGTGCTTGCCCGAAGCCTGTGCTCGCACCAACTGGCTCAGTGCAGTGGCCCGTACAGTTACGATCACTTCATCCTCAAGCGCAGTAGGGGCCTCTACTTCCCGTAGGCGTGGCGGATGGTCGAATGATGTAACAACGGCAGCTTTCATGGGAATTCCTCCAAAATAATACTCAATCGATTCCCCAGAAAAGTTTGGCTGAGCACCGATAAGTGGCAAGGCTGCCGAAGGCGATGCTTACTCCTGAAGGCAGCGCATGCACTCCCGATCTGGACGGCGTGGGCCGGTCAGCGCATTGGGGTTTCCAGGAAAGAATCGATGATAGCGGTCCAGGCTTTGGCGACATTGTGCAGATCATAGCCACCGCCACCAACACCCAAAATACGGCCTTCGGCGAATTCCTCGGCGATTTCGCATAAGCCACGGGCTGCTCGGCTGTGAGCACGCGGACTGTAGTGCAGATGGGCCAGCGGGTCGCCATTCAAACCGTCAGCACCGCAGTTCATGATGATGAATTGCGGTTCCCACTGCCGTATGAACTCTTCGACCTTATCCCACATCATCATGAAATCGTCATCGCCCGACAGCGGCAACAGTGGAATATTGAGCTTGCGGCCTTTGGCCGCACCCTTGCCGACCTCGTGTGAAAAACCGGTCTGCGGGAAGTTATAGCGGCCATCCTCATGGATATCGGCGAAGATCAAGGTCGGGTCAGACTCGAACGGGTAAAACACGCCATCCCCGTGATGCGCGTCGATATCGACATAAGCGATGCGCTCCAATCCGTATTCTTGTTGCAGGATCTTGATGGCCACGCCCACATCGTTGAATACGCAGAACCCAGCGGCGGTATCGGGCATGCTGTGGTGCAGTCCGGCAATCGGCACGAAGACGCGCCGGACTTCATCGGCCATGATCTTGCGAGCAGCATCGATCACCGTACCGACCACTGTGGCGGCATCCTCGAATACTCCCTTGTAGGCGGGAGTGTCGCCGTAATCGAGCAAGCCTTCACCGGCTTCGGAATAGATTTTGACTTTTTCGATATAAGTGGGGGTGTGGAATAAGCAGAGCTGTTCTTCGGTGGCTCTGTCGGGGCATAGCACGCGCACCTGATAGTCAAAGTTACGGATGAGCATTTCATCCCAGAAAGCATGGATACGGTCCTCTCCAAAGGGATGGTCTTCAAATCCATAGCGACCCAATTCTTCACCGGTGTACACAGCCACCGCCCTGCTTTGTGCCATTACTTTCGATCCTCGGTGGGGGAGTCGTCATTATAAATACGGTATCATAATCAAATTTGATGCAAATAAGACGTTCCGATCTGCCGAAATCCAGACGGGACGGGTCGCTGTATCCATCTTCATTTTCATGCGAGAAAGCCAATGCTTCCAACCGAACAGCCCGAGCAGGACGTGTTTCCACGTGACCGCCAGCCGACGGTGCGTATTTTGGCCATGCCGGCCCATGCTAACCCCAACGGTAATATTTTCGGTGGCTGGATCATGTCGCAAATGGATGTGGCCGGTGGCGTGGTAGCTATGGAATACGCTGGTGGTCGAGTGATGACCGTGGCAGTGACCTCGATGGAATTTCACAGACCCGTGTTCGTTGGCGATCTGGTGAGCTGCTTCGCTCGCATTCAGAAAGTGGGTTCAACCTCGATCACTGTCAAGGTCGAGGTATTCGCCCAGCGCGCCCGCGACGGTAATCTGCTGAGCAACGAGGTTACGGAGGCGGTGATCGTCTATGTGGCCATCGACGATGAGGGCCGACCGTGCAAATTGCCTGAGAGAGGGCCGGATATCGGGCAGTACTGGTGATATTTAAGGTCATTCCTGCGAAAGCGGGAATCTAGGGTTCTGGACTCCCGCCTACGCGGGAGTGACGATCAAACCTATCAATCATTTCAGGTCATTCCTGCGAAAGCGGGAATCTAGGGTTCTGGACTCCCGCCTACGCGGGAGTGACGATCAAGAATCACTGAATGTCATTCCCGCGAAAGCGGGAATCCAGGAGTCTGGACGCCCGCCTGCGCGGGAGTGACGATCAAGTCAGTCAATCATTTTTAGTGGGGGCGCCGTAGCCCCCACCACCGGGCGTTTCGATCACAAACAGATCCCCCGCCCGCATGCTAACCCGAGCCGTACCGGGCAATTCCTTCACCGTACCATCGGCCCGTTCCACCGCATTACGTCCCGTTTGACCCGGCGCGCCACCCTCCAGGCCATAAGGGGGGATTCGCCGATGGCTGGAGAGAATCACAGCAGTCATCGCTTCGAGAAAACGGATTCGGCGGATCGCGCCGTCGCCGCCGCGCCAGTGACCCGCGCCACCACTATTTTTGCGAATGGCGAATTCCTCCACCCGTACTGGAAAGCGCCATTCCAACACTTCCGGGTCGGTCAGCCGAGAGTTGGTCATATGGGTTTGGACTGCCGAAGCGCCATCGAAGCCCTGTCCCGCACCAGCTCCGCCGCAGATCGTCTCGTAGTATTGATATCGGTCGTTACCAAAGGTGAAATTGTTCATCGTGCCTTGGGCGGCGGCCATTACCCCCAGCGCGCCGTACAGCACATCCACCACGCATTGCGAGGTTTCCACATTGCCCGCTACCACCGCCGCTGGCGGCTGGGGATCGAGTAGGCAGCCTGGAGGAATCACGATTTCCAGCGGCCGCAGACAACCGGCATTGAGTGGGATGTCGTCGTCCACCAGGGTGCGGAACACGTACAGCACTGCCGCCAGACATACCGCACGCGGTGCGTTGAAATTATTGGGTTGTTGCGTGGAGGTTCCGCTGAAGTCAATGCAGGCACTACGTCGGGTCCGATCCAATTGGATGGCGACTTGGATCATCGCGCCGTTGTCCATCTCGTAGCAAAAAGCGCCGTCCTGCAACCGGTCCAAGGCCCGTCGTACTTGTTCGGCAGCATTATCCTGAACATGCTGCATGTAGGCATGAACCGTGTCCGCACCGAAGTGAGCTACCATCTGCCGCAATTCCTGAACGCCTTTTTCGTTGGCGGCGATCTGCGCCTGCAGGTCGGCTAGATTTTGGCGGAGATTACGAACTGGCAAAACACCACCAGTCAGCCGCTCCCGTAGTTCCTGTTCGCAGAGCTGGCCACCGCGCACCAGTTGCACGTTATCCAGTAGCACACCTTCCTGTTCGATATGTGTGCTGTCGGGGGGCATGGAGCCTGGAGTGATACCGCCAATATCGGCGTGATGACCGCGTGAGGCAACGTAAAACAGGATTTCCCGATTGGCAGCATCGAACACCGGGGTGATGACGGTGATGTCTGGCAAGTGGGTGCCACCACGATAAGGGGCATTGGTCGCGTACACATCACCCGGCTGGAAATGGCCCTGATGCGCATCGATGATCGCTCGGACGGCCTCACCCATCGAGCCAAGATGCACCGGGATATGTGGGGCGTTGGCGATGAGTTGGCCATCCTGATCAAACAGTGCACAGGAAAAATCCAAGCGCTCCTTGATGTTAACCGAGTGTGCGGTATTGGCCAGGGTCACCCCCATCTGTTCGGCGATGGCCATGAACAGGTTATTGAACACCTCCAGCATGATCGGATCGACATCGGTGCCGACCGCGAGCCGTTGCGGTCGGGGCTGGTGGCGAGTCAATACTAGATCGCCGCGCTCGCCGACCGTGGCCTGCCAATCTGGCTCGATCAGGGTGGTGGCACCGGCTTCGCCGAGAATCGCCGGACCAACGATGCAATCGTTGGGTCGTAGATCCTCGCGTCGATGGAATGGGGCGGTGTATTCGGTACCGGCAAAATGCAGCGAGACCGTGGCGACCGGTATCAGTGGTTCATTGCGCGGTAGGATCGTCACCGTTTCGCCTGCATCAAAACCATCGCTGATGATCTCGACCTGTGCCGCCTCCACGATCAGCGCTTTGTCGGGCAGAGTGAAGCCGAAACGCTGCCGATGCGCGTCGTTAAAGCGCGCCGCAAGTTCATTTGGAGTACCGGCGGCGACCAGTAAGGCGGTATCGCTGCCCGCGTAGCGCAGGCGAGCACTATGAACGGCGCGAATGGAGCCGACAGCGAGATCCTGGACCCGCATCGCCGCTCGACCGGCACGCTCCAACTCGCCAAAGGTGCGCTCCAGTACCGGTGTCAGATCGGCCGATAATGGAGCCTCGACCGCACGTTCTTTCAGCAGGCGAGCATCGGCCAGTCCCATGCCATAAGCTGATAGCACTCCAGCGAGGGGATGAATCAGGATCGTTGAGATTCCCAGCGCATCGGCTACCGCGCAGGCATGTTGACCACCGGCACCACCGAAGCAACACAGCGTGTGTTCGGTGACATCATGGCCGCGTTGGGTCGAGATCTGCTTAATGGCGTTCGCCATGTTGTCAACAGCGATTTTCAGGAAGCCTTCGGCTAGTTCGGTTGGGGTGTAGCGCACACCGCTGGCGGTTTCGATGTCAGTGGTGAGGGTGGCGAATCGCTGCGTGACCGCATCCCAATCGAGCGGCTGATCCTGATTGGGGCCGAAAACCTTGGGAAAGAATGCTGGTTGGATACGGCCCAGTAGCAGATTGCAGTCGGTCACGGTGAGGGGTCCACCTCGCCGGTAGCTGAGTGGCCCCGGATCGGCTCCGGCCGATTGCGGCCCCACGCGGAGCCGACCACATTCGAAGCGGCAGATCGAGCCGCCACCGGCTGCCACAGTGTGAATGTGCAGCATCGGCGCTCGCAACCGCACTCCAGCCACCAAGGTTTCGAAAGTGCGCTCGTATTCGCCAGCATAGTGGGCGACATCGGTGGAAGTGCCGCCCATATCGAAGGTGATAATCCGTCGAAAACCGGCACGGGCGGCAGTGCGAGCGGCGCCAACGATGCCACCCGCCGGACCGGACAGGATGCTGTCTTTACCGCGAACATGGTGGGCGTCGGCTAGGCCACCATGGGATTGCATGAACAGCAGCCGTGCCCCACTCAGCTCGCTGGCAATCTGATCGATGTAGCGACGTAGGATCGGTGAGAGGTAGGCATCCACCACTGTGGTGTCGCCGCGTCCGACCAGTTTCATCAGTGGGCTGATTTCGTGCGATACCGAAACCTGAGTAAAACCGATGCGTTTGGCCAGTGCGGCGGCCAGTCGCTCGTGTTCTGGGAAGCGATAGCCGTGCAGAAAAACGATGGCAATGGCGTGGATACCGGCGCGCCAAGCCTCCTCTAGCGGACGACGAACGCTGTCGGGATCGAAAGGGATCAAGACTTCACCCTGAGCCGATACCCGTTCGCGGGCCTCGGTGACCCGCTCGTATAGGAGTTCCGGCAGCACGATTTGACGAGCGAACAGTTTTGGCCGGTTCTGATAGGCGATGCGCAAGGCATCCCGAAATCCTCGGGTAATCAGGAGGAGAACGCGGTCACCCTTGCGTTCCAGTAAGGCGTTGGTGGCGACGGTAGTACCCATTTTCACCACTGCAATCTGTTCGGCGGGAATCGCTTGGTCCGCCGAAACCCCCAGTAGATCGCGGATGCCCTGCAAGGCGGCGTCGGAGTAATGCTCGGGATTGTCAGATAGCAGCTTGTGGGTCAGCAGCCGACCGTCGGGACGTCGTGCGACCACGTCGGTAAAGGTGCCGCCCCGGTCGATCCAGAATTGCCAACGAGGGATGGAAGAGCGGGCGGTATCGGTCATGACGGAGCATTCCACAAGGTTAATGGTGCCGATGCAATCGCGGGAGTCAACCAACCTCCTCAGGGTTGGCTACCACGCGGTGTCGGCGGAATTACTGAAACACCGCTTTGATTTTTCGAGTATTGAGGCTATGCCTTTAGAGGACCCAAATCAAACCGAAGGGAAACCCCGCGTAACGGGCTCGCTGTTGCTGCTGACTGATCATCCTGCGGTGGTCCATAGCGCTCTGGGTTTTCGGAATGGCGAAGCGAGACGGCTAGATAAATCTCCGTTTGGTGGGTGCATGTTTCCTGGTGGATGGGTTTAAATCAATAAAATTAATAAGTTAAATTCATTTAATTCATGTAGGCGGTTTGGAGGAGAAGTCTCATGTTATACGCTAATCCTGGGCAGCCTGATTCAAAAGTCCATTTCAAATCCCGTTATCAAAATTTCATCAATGGTCAGTGGGTTCCACCCGTCGAAGGTCAATATTTTGAGAATATCTCTCCAGTAACAGGTCAGGTCTTTTGCGAGGTGCCGCGTTCGACCGCCGAGGATATCGAGATGGCGCTGGATGCTGCGCATGCCGCCGCTGGCGAGTGGGGTCGTCGCTCGGTGACGGAGCGGGCCAACTTGCTCAATCGCATCGCCGACCGCATGGAAGCGCATTTGGAAATGCTGAGCGTGGCAGAAACCTGGGATAACGGTAAGCCGGTGCGAGAAACCCTGGCAGCGGATCTTCCGCTGGCCATCGATCACTTTCGCTACTTCGCCGGTTGCATCCGCGCCCAGGAGGGCAGTTTGGCGGAAATCGACGACAATACTGTGGCTTATCATTTCCACGAGCCACTCGGGGTGGTTGGACAGATCATCCCTTGGAATTTTCCCATTCTGATGGCGGTTTGGAAACTAGCACCCGCGCTGGCCGCCGGTAATTGCGTGGTGCTCAAGCCCGCCGAGCAGACGCCGGTCTCGATTCTGGTCTTGCTGGAATTGATTCAGGATCTATTGCCCGCTGGGGTGGTGAACGTGGTCAACGGCTTTGGCCTGGAAGCAGGCAAGCCTCTGGCTTCGAGCCGCCGCGTGGCCAAGATCGCTTTCACCGGCGAGACCACCACCGGGCGGTTGATCATGCAATACGCCGCACAGAATCTGATCCCGGTCACTCTGGAATTGGGCGGCAAATCACCCAATATCTTTTTCGCCGATGTTGGCGCGGCAGACGATGA
>JACSSB010000142.1 GCA_014879435.1 Phycisphaerales bacterium | reverse complement strand
ACCTCGGCGCTGGGTGGTTTTTCCACCCACGACGCCAGTATCGGTTATTTCCAAAGTCTGACCATCGAGTGGCTCTCAGGAATTTTTACCCTGATTGCGGCGGTCAATTTCGCCCTGTATTTCATAGCGTTGCGGCGGGGAAGTCCCCGGGTCATATTTCAGGATGCGGAGTTCCGCTTCTTTCTGGTGGTGATCGGTGGGATCGTCTTAGTTACCAGTGCCTTTCTGTACTTCAGCAATACTTTTCCACTTCTGGAATCGATCACCCACGGTTTTTTCCAGAGCCTTTCGATTGTGACCAGTAATGGCCACACGACGGTGGGTTATTCAGCAGACTGGCCGTTTTTCGTGCCCCTATTATTGTTGCTGGGTAGTTTCTTTGGGGGTTGTGTCGGTTCGACCTGTGGGGGGATTAAGGCGGTTCGTTTCTTACTGCTGTACAAGCAGAGCGTGCGCGAAATCCGCTTATTGATCCGGCCTACCGCACAGATCGCCGTTAAATTGGGCAACCGGCCGATGCCGGATCGGGTAATGCAGTCGGTTTGGGGGTTCTACTATCTTTACATCTTTTGCTACTGCGCTTTGTCATTGGCATTGGTAGCGACTGGCTCGGATCTGGTGACGTCCTTTGGCTCGGCGGCGGCGGCTTTGAACAACATGGGAGTTGGGTTAGGGGATACCGCCTCCAACTTCAGCCCGCTGAGTGATACCGCCACTGTGTTGATGACGATAGCTATGGTGGTGGGGCGATTGGAGGTGTTTCCAGTGTTATTGCTGCTCCATCCCGATTTCTGGAAAGGCTGATCATGCATCCAAAGCGAGGCTATACCGGCGAACCACCACCGACCCGATTCAACATGGCACGTTATTGCCTGCAGGCGGCGGCACGGGCCACTCCCGACAAGGTAGCGCTGGTGGTCGTTTCCGATGCCGATGCGCCGGTCGAGGTGGCAGAACATTGGAGTTATGCCCAACTGGATGAGGCGGTGCGATGCACGGCAGCCGGGCTGCGCCGCCTGGGCTTGGAGCCGGGTGCGCGATTGATGATCCGCATGGGCAATACCAGCGACTACGTCCTGCTGTTTTTCGGTGCGATTGCCGCCGGTTACGTGCCGCTACCATCCTCAGCGCAACTGACCGAGGCGGAGGCCCGCTTTCTGCTGAGTGATTCTGGCGCGCGCGTATTGGCCATGGCCGATGATCTGCGCATCCAACCGCCACCGGGAGTGCAAACACTGGGTTCGACCGAGATCGCTGTACTGCGGGCAGGCGATCCAGCGATGGATTACGCCGATACCGCTGCCGTCGATCCCGCCTTTTTAATCTACACTTCCGGCACTACCGGTCGGCCCAAGGGCGTACTGCATGCCCAACGCTCGGCTTGGGGCCGCCGACCGATGTACCAGGGTTGGTATGGGATACGCTCGGATGATGTGATCCTGCACGCCGGTGCATTTAACTGGACTTATACTCTGGGGGTCGGGCTGACCGATCCTTGGGCCAATGGCGCGACGACCGTACTTTATAACGGTCCTCGTGATGTGAAGGTATGGCCTGCACTGCTGGAGCGTCATCGGGCGACCCTGTTCGCGGCGGTGCCGGGGCTATACCGGCAAATCCTGAAATACAACGATTTGCGCGAATACGATCTCTCTTGCTTGCGTCACGGTCTGACCGCAGGCGAAGCATTGAGTCCAGCGCTGCTGGAACAATGGCGCACTACCACCGCTAAAGAATTGTACGAAGCGCTGGGGATGAGTGAATGCTCGACCTACATCTCCTCAACGCCGGGCGAGCCGATCAAACCCGGCAGTCCGGGCAAAGCGCAACCGGGTCGTTGTGTGGCGGCATTGCCCATCGAAGGAGGTGAGGAGCCGCTGCCGCCGGGTGAGATCGGGCTGCTGGCGGTACATCGCGACGATCCAGGGCTGATGCTGGGTTATTGGAATCGCCCTGAGGAAGAGGAATGGGTCTATCGGGGCGAATGGTTCATCGGTGGTGATCTGGTGCATTTCGACGCCGACGGCTACATGCACTACCACGGTCGTAATGATGACGTGATGAACGCCATGGGTTATCGGGTATCGCCGCTGGAAGTGGAGCAATGTCTGAGCCAGCATCCGGCAGTGGCGGAGGTGGCGGTGACGGAAGTTTCGGTGCGTGAAGGACTCAGTGTGATCGCCGCCTTCGTGGTGCCGCGTGATCCCGATGAGCCAGATGGGATGGACGCCGCGCCCTTGTTGGCGCATGCTCATGCGCATCTGGCGGCTTACAAATGTCCACGTGAAATTATTTTTATCGACAGCCTGCCGCGTACCGTCAATGGCAAGGTTCGTCGTCGCGATCTGGCGCAGTGGCATCGCTAAGGTGCATCGTTTTCGCCAACTTCGTGGCAGCAAGATATCGCGTTAGATAGAAGTGATCTGCGAGTGGAAACCAGCGAGGGCACGATTCGTGGCAATGTGGATTCCCTGCGCAAACTGATCGCCGCACTCGACGCCATTGGCGTGGAACTGATCGGAGAAGGTGCCACCCGTGAAGGTGGCGGGCGTGGGGTTCGACTGAAGGGTTGAATTGCTCAAGCAGTCCGTAACGATCATGATCATGAATTGGAAGGAGTGGAATTCGTCACCATGCCGTTATCGCTGTCATTGAGCTTGATCCTGGCGCTGCTTGCCGTCGGTCTCTATGCGATCATTGCATCGCAGCGGGTACGTTGCAGCCCTCAGGTCTATGGGGCCAGCCTGAGCATCTGTATGGTCTTGCTGGGGCTGGGGCTGACCACTCTGCTGAGTGGCGAAACGCCGATCACCTTGGCTTTGCCCATTGGGTTGCCCTGGCTGGGCGCCCATTTTCGCTTGGATGCGCTTTCGGCCTTTTTCCTGATCGTGGTCAACCTGGGTGGCGTGGCGGCCAGCTTGTTTGCCCTAGGTTATGGCCAGCATGAGAAGAGTCCCGAGCGGGTATTGCCATTCTACCCAGCCTTTCTGGCCGCTATGAATCTGGTGTTGTTGACCGACGACGCTTTTAGCTTCCTGTTCGCTTGGGAATTCATGTCGCTGAGTTCCTGGGCGCTGGTCATGGCGCACCATCGGGAGCCAGCCAATGCCCGCGCCGGTTATCTGTATCTGGTCATGGCCTGCTTTGGTACCTTGGCGCTACTGCTGGCATTCGGGCTGCTGGCTGGCTTTGACGGTAGTTACGATTTCGCCACCATCCGCGCCAGTACCGTCACCCCTGGCGTGGCGGCTCTGGCTCTGGGGTTGGTGCTAGTCGGCGCCGGTTCCAAGGCCGGTCTGGTGCCGTTGCATGTATGGCTGCCATTGGCGCATCCGGCTGCACCCAGCCACGTGTCTGCCTTGATGAGTGGGGTCATGACCAAGGTGGCGGTATACGGCTTCATCCGCATCGTATTCGATTTGCTGGGCACGCC
>JACSSB010000375.1 GCA_014879435.1 Phycisphaerales bacterium | reverse complement strand
AATCTGATCGCTACCGCCAACGACCGCGACCGGGGGGTGAATGAGCTATCCAGCGCCCTGAAGCGTCGCTTCAACACTGTAGTGCTGCCGACTCCGGATTCATTGGAAGAGGAAATCGAAATCGTCCAGCGCCGAGTCACCGCATTAGGCCGGGCGCTGGAGTTGCCTGCCGAAGCGCCTGCGCTGGAAGAAATTCGCCGACTGGTGACGCTGTTTCGCGAATTGCGCGCCGGAGTCACCCTGGACGGCAAGGCCAAGCTGAAATCGCCCAGCGGTACCCTGAGCGTGGCCGAAGCCATTTCGGTGTTGAATAACGGTTTGGCGCTGGCGGCCTATTTTGGTGATGGCCGGTTACGGGCGGGCGATCTCGCCTCCAGCCTGATCGGTGCGGTGATCAAAGACCCGGTGCAGGATGCCATCGTCTGGCGCGAGTATCTGGAAACTATCGTCAAGGAACGCGATGGTTGGAAGGATCTGTATCGCGCCTGCCGCGAAGTATCGTAGCGGTCGCTCATGAACGATCCTGCGATCTTCGGCATTCGCCATCATGGGCCGGGTTCGGCACGTAGTGTGCTGAAGGCGTTGCGCGAATTACAACCGGACTTGATTTTGGTCGAAGGTCCGCCCGACGCCCAGGAAGTGTTGCCGCTAGCTGCCGATGCCGGGATGAAGCCACCGGTCGCGCTGCTGCTGTACGATCCCAGCGCGCCACGCCGTGCGGTTTATTACCCCTTCGCCGAATTTTCTCCAGAATGGCAGGCGATTCGTTACGGCTTACAAAACGGCATTCCGGTGCGGCTGATGGATCTCCCGCAAGCGATCCGTTTAGCGCTGGAGGACGCGGCAGAGCCAGAGACCAAGCCGGTTGAGCCGATGGATGAGTCCGTCACTCCCAAAGTGGTGACGGTCGATCTCGCAACGGAGATTGCGAGCACGGACGCGGACTCAAACTCAGACTCAGGCTCAGACTCAGGTTCAGATACAGGCTCAGATGCGGACCCGGATACAGACGAGGGTTTCCCGCGATTCAATCCCCGCCACGATCCACTGCGCTGGGTCGCCGAAGCCGCTGGTTACGGTGATGGCGAGCGCTGGTGGGAACATCTGGTCGAACAGCGTCAAGACAGCGGCGAATTGTTCCAGGCCATCGGGGAATTGATGAGCGCGTTGCGGGCCGAGGCCGATGCCCAATCACCACCGGAAATCGACGAACAACGGCGCGAGGCGGCGATGCGAATCCAGTTGCGGGCGGCGCGCAAGGAAGGTTTTGAGCGAATCGCCGTGGTCTGCGGTGCGTGGCATGTCCCCGCTCTGCGTGGTGGACCCTCCGCCCGTGAAGATAACGCGCAGCTCAAGGGCTTGCCTAAGCGCAAACTGACCGCGACTTGGGTGCCCTGGACCTACGGACGCCTGACTCACGCTAGTGGCTACGGTGCTGGCGTCGCGGCACCGGGGTTTTATCAACATCTGTGGGATAGCGCGGGCGAACCGACCACACGCTGGTTGGCGCGCATCGCCCAATTATTGCGTGCGCATGATTTGGCCGCGTCCACCGCCAGCGTGATCGAGGCGGTGCGACTGGCCGAGGCGCTGGCCGCGCTGCGTGATCGACCGCGACCGACCCTAGAGGAATTGAACGAAGCGGCGCTGGCGGTGCTGTGCCACGGTGATGCCACGCCACTGCATTTGATCGAGGAGCAACTGAGCATCGGCGAGCGCTTGGGCGAAGTGCCGGATTACACGCCGATGCTGCCTTTGCAGCAAGATCTCCAGCGCCAGCAGAAACGGCTGCGGCTACCAGCGGAAGCGGGTCAGCGCCTGTTGGAACTCGATCTGCGCAAACCGAACGATCTGGAACGCAGCCAGTTGCTGCATCGACTCGGTTTGCTGAGTATTCCCTGGGGGAAGCCGGAGCGCGCCAGCGGGAAAGGCACTTTCAAGGAACATTGGCGCTTGCAATGGCAGCCGGAACTGGCCATTGCGGTGATCGAAGCCAATCTGTGGGGCAATAGCGTGCTGGATGCCGCCACCGCCCGCGCCCGTGACCAAGCGCAACGCGATGCGGAGTTGAGCGCCCTGACCGATTTGGTCGAGCGCACTCTGTTGGCCGAATTGCCGGATGCCGTCAGCGAGGTGATGACGCGCTTGCAGGATGTCGCAGCGCTGACCAGTGACATTCCGCATCTGATGGATAGCCTGCCGCCACTGGCGCGGGTGCTGCGTTACGGCAGTGTGCGCCAGACCGATGCCGGATTGATCGGGCATGTGGTGGATGGCTTGATCACCCGCATCGCTATCGGCCTGCCCGCAGCGTGCAGCGCGTTGGACGACGAAGCCGCCGCCGCGATGTTCGATAAGATACGAACGCTGCATACCACCATCGATCTGCTGCAAAACCCGGAGCAGACTGCGGTGTGGCGCGAGGCGCTGGCAAAGCTGGTCGATCAGATGGGGCTGCATGGATTATTGGCCGGTCACGCCTGTCGCCTGTTGTTCGAGCAGGGTGCGCTGCCACCGCCGGAAACCGCTCGACGCATGACGCTGGCACTTTCTCCGAGTAGCGATCCGGCGTGGACAGCGGCTTGGCTGGAAGGTTTTCTGCACGGCAGTGGGTTGTTGCTGCTGCATCACGAGCAACTGTGGGAGATTTTGGATGCTTGGGTGAGTCAGCTATCTGCTGAAGCATTCACCGCATTGTTGCCGTTGTTGCGCCGTACCTTCGCCCACTTTCCTGCGCCAGAACGGCGGCAGCTCGGCGAACGGGTGCGGCACGGTGGGGCCGGGCGCGTCGTGGTCGCACGCGAAACCGAGGTGGATGTGGCGCGTGCGGATCGGGTGTTGCCGATAGCGGCGCAGTTGTTGGGTATCGTTTGAAAAAATGTATCGGGTCGGGATGATCTGGACGGGCATGCCGATACGCGCTACACCCTCTTATATATCGCCCCTCTTTGGGTTGTGGAATGGAGCACCATGTACTCCATCGTCATTCCCGCACAGGCGGGAATCCAGCGCCTTCGATGTCACCCTGGATCCCCGCCTACGCGGGGATGACGGCAAAAACAACCTATTCAGGGCACTATAAAATACGATCCAATCTAATAACCATCATGGCGGGACACGAGGCGACAATGAAGGGCGAACTAAGCTGTTTCAAGGCGTATGACATTCGCGGTCGAATTCCCGATGAATTAAACGAAGATTTGGCCTATCGCATCGGCCGTGCCTTCGCCCTTTTTCTCCAACCTCGTCGTGTGGCGATTGGCCACGATGTGCGCTTGAGCAGTCCGGCGCTGAGCGCGGCGGTTAGCAAGGGATTATTAGATGGGGGCGTGGAAGTCTGGGATATCGGTTTGTGCGGCACTGAGGAGATCTATTTCGCGACTTTTCATCATCAGCTCGATGGCGGCATCATGATCACTGCCAGCCATAATCC
>JACSSB010000199.1 GCA_014879435.1 Phycisphaerales bacterium | reverse complement strand
GCCACCGAATCACTGCAGGCGCAACGTGAGGCTTTTCAACGGATCGAACGCGCACTGCAGGAAGGAATCCGATCCGACTACACCGCACTGCGCGCCTATCCGCTTTACCCTTATTTACGCTATCGAGATCTGCTGGGCCGCCTGAACGATTTCCCCGCCAGTGAAGTACGGGATTTTCTGCAAGACTATGCCGATAGCTCGCTGGCGGGCCGCTTACGCAATGTTTGGCTGCGTCAACTGGCGGGCGCCCGTCGTTGGAACGATTTACTACGTGATTTCGCCCCTACTCGCGATCTGAACCGCGAATGCTGGCGGCGGCAAGCGCTACTGGCCACTGGTCAGACCGATGCAGCATTACAAGGATTCGATGCATTCTGGCGCTACGGCCGTTCCCTGCCTAATGACTGCAACTCGGTGATCGCGATCTGGCAGAACCAGGGCAATCCCTCTCCCGAATTGCGTTGGCAACGCTTGGTACTGGCGATGCAGGCGGGAGAACTAGGACTGGCTCGCTTCCTACAAACCGACATGCCAGACAGCGACCGCGAACGAGCCGAGACCTGGCTGGCAGTGACCAATGATCCAACGCTGATTCTTGATCCCACGCGGCTCAAGATCGATGACCCGCGCAGCTTGGTGATTTTGAAAGACGGCTTACAACGTTGGGTGCGACGCGATGCGCTGGCCGCTGCCACTGCTCTGGATCAACTCAAACAGCGTGACCCAGCGCTGGCCGCACAACTCGCGGATGAGGAACGATTGCTGGCTTTGTGGATTGCCAGCGACTATCCCCCGACCGCATTGGCACGGCTCGATGCCTTGCCAGAAACAGTGGTTGATCGTGATGTGCGGGAATGGCGCATTCGGGTCTGCTTGAAACAAGGTGACTGGGCGGAGACTTTGCGTCAATTGAATCGATTACCGCCAGAGGAGCGAGACAGTCCGCACTGGCAGTATTGGCGCGGACGGGCGCTGGAAGCACTCGGTCAATCTGAACAGGCCCAACAGGTCTACCGCGCCGCCGCTGGCCATCGAGATTTCAGTGGTTTTCTGGCTGCCGACCGTCTCGGTATCCCTTATGCCATCGCCAACAACCCCCTAGTAGCTTCAGCGACCGAACTGGATACGCTGATGGAGCGTTCTCCCGGTTTGCGGCGGGCGCGTGAGCTATACATCCTCGGTCGCGAGCCGGAGGCCGATGCCGAGTGGCGGCAAGCTATCCAAGGCTTCGATCCAGCGGATCTCAAACGGGCCGCCCTGCTGGCCCATCGCTGGGAGTGGCATCATCAAGCCATCGTCACCATCGCCCAAGCCGAATACTGGGATGATTTGGCATTACGCTTTCCACTGGCATACCGGGAAGGCGTAATCAACAATGCGCGGGCCGATACGGTCGATCCGGCCTGGGTCTACGGGGTGATCCGACAAGAAAGTGCATTCCGCTCCGATGCCCGCTCTCCAGTTGGGGCATTGGGTCTGATGCAACTGATGCCGACCACTGGGACGCAGATCGCGCAGGAACTGCAAGACGCGACCCTCACCCCCGACTTGCTGCAACCGGATATTAATATCCGCTATGGTGTTCGCTACCTGCGACGGATGCTGGAACGCCTGCAAGATCATCCCTTTCTTGCCACCGCTGCCTACAATGCTGGTCCTGCCAAAGTGCTGCAATGGCTACCGACCAACGAGCCGGTACCGGCGGATATCTGGGTGGAAACCATTCCCTACCGCGAAACCCGGACCTATGTGTGGCGGGTCATGGAATACGCTGCGGTTTATCGCCATCTACTCGGCCAGGACCAAAGTCCATCGACCACCCATGACGCGGGAATGAAAGCGGTACTGCCATCGATAGCGAATCGACAAGCTGGTTAGTTTTTTGTCGATGCAACCGGGGATATTAGGTCTCCACTCTGGCCAGGACCGTGCGTATCGCCGAACGCACGGCGCGCTCCGTAAGCGGTTTAACGAGGCGATCCGATAAACCACTGGTATAGATCTCCGCATCTCCGCCGAGTTGCTCGCTGACCAACGCGATGCAAATCACTTCAGGGTATGGCCCTTTCAAGCACCGCAAGAACTCTGAACCACCCTCTTCGGGATAATTCGGATTGAAAAATATGATCACTCGCGGCTGACGGGCTAGCGCAGCCAAGACTTCTGCACTGGATCGAACTACCAGTAAAGGGGTTTCAGCTTGCAACGAGATTCGGCGTAATAACGCCAACATCGTGGGATCATCATCCAACAGGATCAGCGTCATAGAATCAAGCAGGATGGGTGGAAATTCGCGATAACCCTTGAGTATCTCCACCACTTCTTCGGGTGGGCACGGCTGGCTGAAATAATAGCCCTGGATTTCATCGCAACCCAGGGCGCGTAACCGAAGCAATTGATCCTCGGTCTCCACGCCTTCAGCGATGATTCCCAATCGTAAGCTGCGCGCCATAGCGATCACGGTGGCAGCGATGGTGTCACCCTCCGATTCGTGATCGATATTGTTGACAAAGGATTTATCGATCTTCAGCCGATCCAGAGGAAATCGTTGCAGATAACCCAGATTGGAATAGCCCGTTCCGAAGTCATCAATATTCAACTGAACCCCCAATTGCTTGAGCGCACACAGGGATTCCAGTAATCCTTCTCGCATCAATAGACTTTCGGTGATCTCCAGCTCCAGTCGATCTGGCCGCAATCTGGTGTCTCGCAAGATATCAGCGACGCGTTCGAGAAAATGGGGATCGGCGAACTGTCGTGGCGATAGATTGACCGCCATACGCAAATCAGAAAATCCCACCCCTTCTTTCTCTCCCCATGACTGGGCCTGAGCGCAAGCAGTGCGTAGCACCCATTCCCCCACCGAGACGATCAGCCCGGTTTCCTCGGCGACTGGAATAAATTCGTCTGGCGGCACCATACCCAATTCTGGACTATTCCAGCGCAACAACGCTTCCACACCTGTCACCCGGCCACCATTCAAGGTGACTTGCGGCTGATAACACAGCATGAGTTCTTGATTAGTAATCGCTTTGCGCAGATGGTTTTCCAGAGTCAAGCGCCGGGTGGCGGCCACATTCATGGAATTGGAAAACATCTGATAATTATTCCGCCCGCTGTCTTTGGCGTAATAAAGCGCGGTATCGGCGTGTTTCAACAATACTTCCATGTCCGTGCCATCTTGAGGATAAATGGCAATACCAATGCTGCAGCCGGTGAATACCTCCTTACCATCCAGGACAAACGGTTTAGCCATGGCTTCCAAAATCCGGCGCGCCACCCGAGCCACATCGTCGGCATGATGGAACTCGGTCAGGACGATGACGAATTCATCGCCACCGATCCGAGCCAGTAAATCCTGAGGCAATGGGGTATCTGGGCGGGCGATATAGACCTGATCGCTAAAGCGCAAACATTCCTGCAAGCGACCTGCGACCTGTTGCAGCAATAAATCACCCGCTCGGTGACCTAGCGAATCATTAATACGCTTGAACTGATCCAGATCCAAGAACATGACCGCTAATAAGTGCGCATGCAGGCGACAGGTTTCGATAGCCTCTCGCAAGCGTTCCTGCAGCATCACCCGATTCGGTAAACGGGTCAGATTGTCATAGTAGGCGAGAAATCGGATGCGCTCCTCGGCACGCTTACGGTCGGAAACATCTTCGCGCAACCAAACGAAATGCGTCACTGCGCCGCTGGGATTTCGAATCGAGGAAATATGGGTCGATTCCCAAAAGAATTCCCCATCCTTGCGGCGACTACACAATTCTCCTTGCCAAACCCCACCACTGGCGACCATTTGCTGCATGCGTTGATATTCGGCAGCGCTTAAGGTGCTGGTTTGCAGAAAATAAGGGCTTTTCCCCTGGATTTCATCCAACGGATATCCACTGACTTCGGAGAACTTGGGATTGACGTATTCGATATTGCCGTGGATATCGGTGATCATGATGGAGATCGGATTTTGCTCGATCGCATAGGAAAGCTTACGCATGTTTTCCTCTGCTTGGCGTCGCGCAGTAATGTCTTGTCCGACGATCACCAAACCCGCAACCAATCCCTTGGCACCCGCAAATCCAGAAACACTCCACAGCAAGATATGCTCATCACCATTCAATGCCCGAATGGTACTTTCGAAGCTTTGGGGATTCTCCAATAACGCATCCCAATCATCGATGGCCGGCAGAGCTCGCATAAAATCAGCCGCTATTGCCTCGCCTTGGCGTAAGGCAAAAAATCGGTTTGCCACCGGATTGAATTCCATCACCTTCGCTTGGCGGTCCAGCACCATAATGACGCTGCCTGCCGCATTCACCAGGGTACGAAACCGCTCTTCGCTTTCCTGCAGATCCTGCAGAGTCTGGCTGGCACGCAGGATGTATCGTACCCGTTGATGCAGAATCAACCATTGAATTGGCTTGGCGATGAAATCGGTTGCACCCACCTGATAAGCCTGTTCGATGGATTCGATATCCTCCAGACCAGTCACCATGACGATGGGCAGGTTTCGGCCTCCAGGCAAGTTCCGCAACGCGGCACAAGTCGCAAACCCGTCCATGCCGGGCATCACCACATCCAGCAACACCAAATCAGGGTGGCATTCCTGAAAAAGCTCAAGCGCCCGTACGCCGTCGGCAGCTTCCAAGCTGGAAAACCCCCCTTGCTGCAACGAAGCGCACACCAGCAGGCGTTGACCATCATCATCGTCCACCACCAGAATCAATGGTTGCCTCGTCCGCTCGATCATGTCTTCCCGCCGATTGTGTGCATCTGTCATAGATCTATCGACTATCGATTTCATGCCCATGATTCACTATGACATTTTTATTACATGCATTGTTCTTGCAACGCCGCTTGAACTCTAGCGAATTCCTGCTCGATAGCCGCAGCATAAACCATCGCATCGGGTACAGGCCCTACTCGCGCCATCATTTCCAGCTCCTTACACAAATGCTGTACCCGCACCGCACCTATATTAGCGCTGCTGGATTTTAAGGTATGCGCCACAATTCGTAATTTTTCGTACTCCCCACGTGATGCCACATCTTGCATTTGCTGCAACAAAATCGCGGCATCGCGCTGATATAAATCGATCAATCGTTCCACCAATCCAGGCGCCCCACCATGCTCCATTTCCCGAATGGTTCTTAGCGCTTTCATGTCCAGCACCGCCAATTTATCGTCTTGGATCATGGTGGGCATCTCCGACGACGTTATAGCAGAGGGCGTGGGGGTGGCGACGGATTCCAAAGCCACCTTATCTTCATCTCGTGCGAAAGTCGGTAACCAGCGCTTCAGCAGTACCATCAGTTCTTCCTGAACAAACGGTTTACACAAGTAATCATCCATCCCAGCTTCCAGGCAACGCTCGCGATCACCGCGTATCGCATGCGCGGTCACTGCCACGATAGGAAGATGTGTCGGTACAACTGCATCATCAACGATGGCTCGTTCGCGTGCTCGAATAATGGCCGTGGCCTGGAAGCCATCCATCACCGGCATCTGACAATCCATCATCACCACATCATAGGAATTCTCGGCAATCTGCTCGAGCGCTTCCTGACCGTTATTGGCGATATCCACCTGACAACCGGCCTGAGCGAGCATAGTACTCGCAACTTCTTGATTGACCAAATTATCTTCGACCAGCAGGATACGTGCGCCAGGGAAGCGTAAACGCTGTGGCGCAGCCGTGCTCATCTTTCTCTCCAATAGTCGACGATAGCTATCAATCGCTCCAAATAGCTTACATAAACACCTTTGCAATTGTGCTTTACGTACTGGTTTATGCAGATGAAACTTCACCCGCGCTTGGCACGCCTTGTCGTACTGAGCACCCTGAAATGTGACCGAAGTCAATAAAATTAGCTTGGTCTCGCATAGTTGAGGCTCATTGCTAATTGCCAGCGCCAGATCTGGGCCGCTCATCCCTGGCATCATTCCATCCAGCAAAGCGACTGCGTAAGGATCTCCTGCATGTCGCGCATCACGCAGCAAACACAAAGCCTCCATGCCATCGGCCACACCGTCGCTGCGCATGCCCCAAGCCGCAAGCAAGTGGTGCAGAACCTCTCGATTAGTCCGGTTGTCGTCCACCACCAGCACACGCACGCCATTCAGATCGTCCAATGGCCTGGGTTCCTCCATCGCTATCGCCTTAGCGCCGCGCTTGAACTCCAGGATGAACCAAAAAGTCGAACCTTCGCCAACAACACTCTCTACGGCGATCTCACCTTCCATCATCGCCACCAGTTGCTTGACAATCGCCAAACCCAGACCGGTACCACCGTATTTACGGGTTGTCGAGCCATCTGCTTGATCGAAAGCATTGAAGATATTTCGTCGTGCCTGTTCGGGAATACCGATTCCAGTATCGCGAACCTCAAAACGTAAACGATAGGATGCAGTGGTTTGTTTGACGACTATCACCTGCAGAACTACTTCACCGTACTCGGTAAACTTGATGGCATTGCCCAGCAAATTACAAAGAATCTGACGTAAACGACCGGGATCGCCGGATAGGGTGATCCGCTCCAAAGGAAGTACACAGGCGAGTTCCAAATCCTTACGTTGCGCCCCTTCCGCAAATAATGAAACGGTCTCCTCCATCAATTCCTGCAGATCGAAATCGATGAATTCTAATTCTAATTTACCCGACTCAATCTTAGAAAAATCCAGGACATCATTGATCACATTTAATAGATTGATGCCTGATTGATAAATAATATTCAGGAAATGATGCTGCTTGGATTCCAGTGTGGTTTCCAATAGCAAATCCACCATGCCTAAAATACCATTCATCGGAGTGCGGATTTCATGACTCATGTTAGCTAGGAATTGGGACTTGGCCTGACTCGCTGCCTCAGCGCGTTCCTTAGCCACACTCAGTTCCTGGACTAGATCACGTAATTCAGTATTGGCGATGGAAAGATCGAGAGTGCGCGCTGCAACTTCTGCTTCTAGGCCCGCGCTGTAATGTGCTAAATCGGCATCGCGCCGCTGTATCTGTACCAGCATATCGTTAAAACCATCTACCAATGCATCCAACTCCTCGCCCCCACTGGGTTTTACTCGTACAGAGTAATCGCGAGTATTGGAAATCCCATTCATAGCGGTACGCAGCCGTAGAATCGGATCTACAATTACACCTTGAAACCAGGAAGCCAATAATGTTGCTAGACTTAAAGATGCTACGAATAATCCGGCAATGATCCAGTAGTAACGATATAAATTCTCGGTTAATTGCCGTACATCAGAATATATTTCTACAAATCCTAATATCTGATCATCTTGCTTGATCGGCCACTTCACTGCTAGAAACTGACCGTGGACGCTATATTTCATCAGGTAACTGCCATCATCTAAATTTCCGCTTATCCTAGTAATTTCCTCATGATATGCATCTAGTTCATTATCCCATGAAAGGTACTGATTTTTCTCAGAAAATAAGAGATCTTGCGCTTGATATACTGCCAATAATTTCTCATCATCGGCACTATCGATACGAGCGTAACGCACATCGAGTTGGGTACGTAATACATCAAGATTCTGTTGGGCCGCCGTGAGATCATTAAATACCAGTGCAGAAGCAGCGTTGGCAGCGATTACATGAGCTAAGGTCAGTAATTGATTGGCTGTTGATTTACGTAAGGTGTAAGTTTCATTGATAATCAGTGCTACTGCTACCGCTAATAACACTACGGCATTGATCAGTAGCATAGCTGCCATCAATTTTCCCTTAATGGAAAGATTCTGAAAAAACCCCATCACTTCACCTCACATGGATTACCTACCCTTGGCTAACTTGAACTATTAAAAGCTCAATTTCCAATATACTAAATCTGGTATTTACATACGCTGTGAAAACCTCAATAACTTAATTGATAAATGTTTTAGAGAGATTTGATAAGAATATTTCAGGAAAAACAATCAATTCATCTTTGAAGAATTGAGTACAATTCGGGCTAATTTGAGGAGCTGAGAACTCAGCTTAAGACGAGCCCGATCAGTGGCAGCCATGTTGATATCGAATCGGATACGCTGCTCAATCTCGATCAAACCTATCATGCCACCCGCTTCGGCAAAATTACTGATATCGCTGACGGTCAATACCGGTTGGCTATCCATATTTTTCAGTATAGTATTAAGGCGTGACTGCTCCGTGCGGGCGATAAACACGACCTGACATCGACCAAGATTCGCCGTTGCCAAGACAGAGCGTACCTCAACCGGATGGCTGTTCACCATCTTACCAGCCAGCATCTCCAGCGCACCATCAAATGGATTTTTCCCAACAATACAAATCAATAACGGCGTATCAGTCTTTACGAATACTTCAGGTGGCCATTCGACATATTTTGCGAAATTATATAGATACGCCGCCTTGACTGTATATTCGTCGAACTCGGTAGCCCGTGCATTACCATTCAACAACAAGCCGCTCAGTATCAGTCGCACCATCACCCCAAGCCAATGGCGCCAGAACAGTGCCCATTTTCGGTCGCTGTCGTCCAAAATTAGTGATCCGTTTTTAGTTCTATTTCGATCAAATTGGGGCAATCGCAATTGTAGATCAAAATGACCATTTTAGCTGGGCATGAACACTACGCTCTATTTGCCCAGGAGATGGATAGACTTCCTGTATGAACTCTATATGCGATGGCCGTAGCAGATTAGTACCTACCAGTGATAATTCCCAATCTGGATGGGGCCGCCAACCAAGACGCGCATTCATGCTGAAGTAACCGTCAACAGATGCGGTCAATGTTGGTGAGATAACAACTAGATCTGAAAGTTTATCGACATAATAAAACCATAGATCAAATTCTAAATCATGACGAATATCGAAACTTGATCGTAAAGAAATTTGATGGTGAGGTAGTGAATTATCGCGCATAGCCGGAATCGCGTTGGAAAATCCCGGTTTATTTTCTAAATCAGCTTGCAAATAAGAGTAAGCCAACTGCAAGCGCCACCAATCTTCCAGTTGCCAGTTAACCACCGTCTCAAGACCATAAGTATGGCCACGGCTCGCATTGATAAATAATCCAGGAACTTGAATATAGCCATCTGCAACTACCGTAGCGAGATCTTCACGAATAGCGATGGCGCGTAGATCATCATAATCGTTATAAAATGCAGTGATATCCAGCGAAAGCCTCTCACTTGGTAAAACGCGATAACCGAGTTCATAAGCAGTCAATTTTTCCGACCCAAAGGCAGGATTACCCTGCAAAACTAACAAACCGGGGAGTGGTAGGGGATTTTGCGAGGTTCCTGGAGGTACTGTTAGTGCGTTAAGTGCAACACCATTATCAACTCGCGATGGGGTACGTACCGCACGCGAAACCGCCGCCCACAAGTGGTGTTGTGGATGAGGCGTCCATCTCAGGCGAGCATTCGGTTGAAACTCCCAGCCAGTAAAATCATTATGTTCCAGCCTCGCTCCCAGGGTGAAATCCAAGATCTTTGGAATAAGGCTAATCTGATCCTGAACAAAGCCACTAAATAGGTCGTAATTCAGGGTAGGAGGCGTTATCGTGCCTAATTGTGCACCTGGATAGCGATCACGGTAATCGCGATAACCTAATCCCCAGATCAATGCATTGTGCTCATTGAGGGTAAAGGTGTGTTGCAGTTCTAAATCGAAGGTATCCAGTGTTAGTTGCAGCAAGGAGGAATCGCTATGTTTTTCCCGCTGGTAATAAAATTTTAAATCCAGGTTCGAGGTTGCGGAAAAGGTGTGTTCCCAGCGTCCTTGTAGATAACCTCCAGAATCTTGGCGCTCATCATGAAGCCGCTGCTGGTAGGGAGAATTCAGAATAGGAACCGTCAGATCTTGGTTCAATGTTCCTACAAACAGATTGCCTTGCAGAGAGAAATCGTTTTGGCCTGAAGGGGTCCAATCGAGCCGGAAACCGCCACTGCTCAAATGCCAATCATCGTTGGCATCCCTTCCCTGCTCGTCCAGCAAATTCCCCTGCTTGAGATATTTACCGTATACCCGATAGTGGGCATCCTCACCCAAGTGGCCGCTATGGCGCACCCCAACGATTGTGTTCTCTGGACTACCCGCAGTCATGCTGACCAGATCGGAGGTATCTTTGGCCAGCTTGGTAATGATATTAATCACCCCATTGACTGCGTTCGCGCCCCACAAGCTGGCTCCCGGCCCGCGAATTACCTCGATCCGCTCGATATCCTCCAGTAGCAGATCCTGGATTTCCCAATACACCCCGGCAAAAGTCGGCGTATAGATCGAGCGGCCATCCACCAGTACCAGCAATTTGTTGGCAAAGCGTCCATTAAAGCCCCGGATTGAGACTGCCCATTTGTTGGCATCAATGCGCGCCACCTGCACGCCCGGCGCCAACCGTAGTGCATCGGGGATATTGGTGACCCCACTGCGGCGGATTTCCTCTTGCGTGATTACGAACACCGCTGAAGCGGTATCGGACAACCGTTGCGCCTGCCGGGTCGGGGAAACCACCGATACATTCATCAGCTCCTCAATGCTGAGCTGCGTCAAATCTGGGGTGGTCGCCATGACCGGGGCCACCATCACCCCTAATCCTATCCATAAGATCGATTTTGGCCTCCCTTCCCAAGCTGTGCCTGGACCCATCGCTACCATCGCTCGATGAATTTAATAGGCATGCCGTACAGGATCACGCCATCCTATTGGATGGAAGTAAGTCAATTTCACGGTGCAGTCGTCCTCATTTCAAGCGCTAAACGAACTACTACAACCTAGAATCGTAATCCATAAATTACACTAGTCAATATTTAAATACGAAATATCTCTAGCCACTAACCAATACCGCAATAGATTCAACATGCGCAGTATGAGGAAACATGTCCAATATCCCGGCACTCTCCAGCCGATAACCGTAGCGATGTACCAGCACGCCGATATCCCGCGCCAAGGTGGCAGGATGACAGGAAACGTACACCACCCGCTTCGCACCCAGCGCCACCACGTGTGGCACCATCTCCAACGCGCCAGAGCGGGGTGGATCGAGCAAAATCCGATCATAGCCACCTTTCGCCCACAGCTGATCGCTTAAGTCTCCCGTCAGATCGGCGGCGTGAAAGAAGGCATTCTCCACAGCGTTGTGCGTGGCATTGTGTCGCGCCCACGCCACTAAACTGGCATCACCTTCCACCCCCACCACTTCCCGTGCGCGACGGGCCAGCGCCAAGGTAAAATTACCCAGCCCGCAAAACAGATCCAGAACCCGGTGCTCCGGCCCGAGTTGTAGCAGCTCGCAAGCTCGTCCAACCAGTTGCCGATTGATGGCAGCGTTGACCTGAATGAAGTGCCAGGGCTGAAATTCCAGATCGAGATCGAAATCCGGCAAGCGATAACTCAGTATGGGTTGCTCCGGCCACAGCGCTTGCACGCTGTCCGGCCCACCGGATTGCAGATAGAGCGCGAAACCATGTTGTGCTGCAAACGCGCGCAGTTGCTCTCGATCCTCATCGTTTGGCGGCGCTAGTACGCGAAAATTCAGCCCCATCACCGCATCGCCACCCGCCACTTCGATCTGCGGCAGCCGATCACGGATCGACAGCGCACCGATGAGTTGCGCCAACGGCTCCAACAGACCACCAACCCGCTCGTCCAGCACCTCGCAGCGACGTAGCTCGGCCACAAATGGACTGTGCCGCTCACGAAAACCTACCAAGACACGCCCTTTCTTGGCGACATGCTTGACAGCCAGTCGCGCCCTTCGTCGATAGCCCCACAGCGGTCCAGTCATGGGGTCCAGTACCTGCTCCGGCTGGACCTTGCCGATATGGGTCAAACTGTCCAGCAGCCAACGTTGCTTGATGGCGAGCTGGCGGGCTGGTGCCAGATGTTGCAAGGCACAGCCACCACAGATCTCGAAGTGGGCACAATACGGCTCGACCCGCTCCGGCGCGGCGTGCAATACCTCCACGACGCGGGCCTCATCGTGACGGCTACGGCGGGCGGTTTGGACACAGCGGACTTCCTCACCCGGTAGCGCTCCCTCGATAAAGAGCACCTTGGCATCCCGCCGCGCTACACCCCGTCCTTCCGGTGTCAGATCATCGACGCGGACGATAAACGGTTCCGGCGGAACCCTGGATTTCTTAGTCATAACTTGAAAATTTCTCCTCACCCCTGCTGTCCTGTTCAGGACAAGGGGGTATTCCGCCGAATTTTTCAGCTTGAAAACAGCCCAGTGGACAAATAGCGATCGCCCCGGTCGCAGATGATGGTAACGATGACCGCATTGTTGAGCTCCGCCGATAGGCGCAGCGCCGCTGCCACTGCACCACCCGCCGACACGCCGCAGCAAATGCCTTCCTCACTAGCCAAGCGGCGCGTCATCTCCTCGGCTTCAAGTTGATCCACATCCATCACCCGATCCACCCGCGCTGGGTCATAAACCTTGGGCAGATACGCCGGTGGCCAACGCCGGATACCGGCGATGCAAGATCCCTCGGTCGGCTGCACGCCGACAATCTGCACATGGGAATTTTGTTCCTTCAAATAACGCGATACCCCCATGATGGTGCCGGTGGTACCCATGGCGCTGACGAAGTGGGTGATCCGACCTCCGGTGTCGTGCCAGATTTCGGGGCCTGTGGTTTCGTAGTGCGCCAGCGGGTTGTCGAGATTGCCGAATTGGTCAAGGACTCGGCCCTGACCTTCTTGCTCCAATTGCGCAGCTAGATCACGGGCACCCTCCATTCCCTGCTCCTTGCTGACCAAGATGAGCTCGGCGCCGTAGGCTCGCATCGCCGCCCGCCGTTCGGCGCTCTGGTTTTCCGGCATAATCAACTTCAAGCGGTAACCCTTTACTGCTGCGATCATCGCCAATGCGATGCCGGTATTGCCGCTGGTCGCTTCGATCAAGGTATCACTGGGCTGGATCTCGCCGCGCTGCTCGGCACGCTGGATCATGCTCAGCGCCGGACGATCTTTGACCGAACCGGCGGGATTGTTCCCTTCCAGCTTGCCGAAAATCAGGTTGCCGGTTTTTCCTGGCAATCGCTGCAAGCGAACCAGTGGCGTATGGCCAACCGTAGACTCAAGCGAGTGATCCTCCAATTCACGGATCTCTTTCATCCCATTCGGAGAAAAGGCACTGTTAAGCATTTTCCTGTCTCGTCGATTATGATAAGAATTATAGTCATACGCATTAATATCGGGCAGATTGCGCGAATCCAGCCTCGTATCTCGCTCCATCCCATGGATTCTGGAGCGCTCCAAGCCATTCACTGACTTCAAACGACTTAGCGCTCGCCATGCATCATTCCGGTTCGACTCTCCTCCAGATTTGTCTCCTACTTTGCTGCCTGAGCTTGGTGACCAGTCCGCTCCTCGCTCAAGAATCCCCATCCAACGACGCCACACCCACCGCCGATAACGCGCAAGAATCCCTATCCAACGACGCCACACCCACCGCCGATAACACACAAGAATCTGAATCTAAATCCAACGACGCCACACCCACCGCCGATAACGCGCAAGAGTCTGAGTCTGAATCTAAATCCAATGCAAAACCCGATGCGGACGACACCCTAACGGTCACCGTCGAAGGCGTGGATGGACCGCTACGGGACAACGTGTTGGCTTATCTGGAAATCAATCGCTACGTGGACAAGCCCACACCGGATGAAGTTCGCCTACGCTGGTTGCACAACAGAGCCGAGCAAGAAATCCGTCAGGCGCTGGAACCCTTTGGTTACTTCGAATCGTCCGTCGAGAGTTCCCTGACTCACACGGCGAAAGGCTGGGTAGCGCTTTACCGCATCAAGCCGGGCCGACCGTTACGCATCAGCGAACTGGATGTCGAGGTGTTGGGTGAGGGTAAGCGAGATCCTGCCTTCGAAAAACTGCTGGATAATTTACCGTTGGCTGAGGGACAAACCCTGGATCAACCCAAATACGAGCAAATCAAGTCCGCGATGGAGTCGCTAGCCACCGAGCGCGGCTACTTCAACGCCCATTTCACCGAGCGCGCCATCCGCGTCGATTTGCAAGCTTATCAAGCAGCCATTCATCTCCATTACGATACTGGCCGACGCTACCGCTTCGGTAACATCGCGTTCAAACAGGATTTTCTATCGCCCGAACTGCTTGACCGCTATCCGCATTTCAAGCCCGGCGATCCCTACGATGTCAATCAATTACTGAAGCTGCAAAACGATCTTGGCAGCAGTAATTACTTCAGCCAAGTCGAGGTCAACGCCCCGCCCGATGCCGACACCGGTATCGCTCCGGTCAATGTCACCCTAGAACCCGGCAAACAACGCAAATACAGCGCCGGTCTGGGCTACGGCACTGATACTGGCTTTCGAACCAAACTGCGCACCGAGCGGCGCTGGCTCAATCCGCAAGGACATCACTACGAAGCCGAACTGGGGTATTCCCAAATCAAATCGCTGATTGGCTTCAAATACATGATTCCTGGCACTGATCCGACCACCGACGAATACGCCATCGTTGCTGGCTATGTCCGTCAAAACAACGATAACAAGAAGTATGAAACCTACAAAATCGGGGGCAGCTACCAGCAACAGGATGGCCAGTGGCTGAAAAACTACAACCTGGATTTGCAGTACGAAGAATACAGTATCGGCAACCTGATCTCGTCCGAACACTCACTGCTCCTGATCCCTGGCCTGAATTGGACCTGGGTGAATGCTGACGACCGTACTTATCCCACCCGTGGCTTGCTCTTTGGCTTCGAACTGCGTGGCGCATCCACTGCACTGCTATCGGATACCAATTTTCTGCAAGGCTTGTTACAACTTCGCTGGATTCATGCCCTGAATGATTCCAATCGCTTATTAGCCCGAGGTAGCCTTGGCGCCACCATGGTCGATCACTTCAACAAGCTGCCGCCTTCTTTGCGTTTCTTTACCGGCGGCGATACCAGCGTGCGCGGTTACGACTACGAAAAGATCGGTCCCACCGATTCTGAGGGCACCGTAATCGGTGGCAAGAATCTGGTGGTGGCCAGCCTGGAATACGAGCGCCGCGTCTGGGGAAATTGGGGTGTGGCCGCGTTTGTCGATACCGGTGATGCCTTTGACGGTCCAACGCCCGATCTGAAAACCGGCGTCGGCTTAGGGCTTCGCTGGATCTCGCCAGTCGGTCCGCTGCGGATCGATTTTGCCCATGGCTTAGACCGCCCACCGGGTAGCGCCTTCCGCTTTTCCTTCAGTGTTGGACCCGATCTGTGAAAACCCGCCTGTTACGCCGTATTCTGTATTGGCTGCTCTCGCTGCCGCTCTTCCTGTTGCTGTTTGGGCTGCTGGTCGCCGGTTTCGCCATTTCTACCGAAACTGGTCTCAACGGCTTACTGGCCCTGGCGCAGCGGCTACTGCCCGGCCAACTGAGTTATGAGCAAATCAGCGGTCGCTTACTGGGACCATTGCAGATCGCAAACCTGAGCTATCAGGATGGCCCGCTGAAATTCGCCCTGGCCAGCGGCGAATTCGACTGGCAACCCTCTGAGCTGCTCAACGGTACGCTTAACATCACCCTTTTGCATGTCGATGGCTTGCAGCTGGAGCTACCACCCGGCGAGGAAACTCCGCCCTCGGATCAGCCGATTGAGCTGCCTGATATCCAATTGCCACTGGCGATCACTGTCGCCGACCTGCAAGGCCGCAATATCGAGATTCGTCCCGCCAACATCGAGCCCATTCGCATCGATTCTGTGACTCTAAAGGCGCACACCGATGCCAAAGACTTGCTTATCAAAGTACTGGAAGTACGCTCGCCGCTGGCCAATGTCCGATTGGATGGCCAGATGACCCCCATCGATGGCTATTCGCTACATATCCGACTCGATTGGAGCGCGCCGCTCCTGGACTATGGCCAGATCCAAGGGGAAGGCGAGCTACGTGGCAATTTGCGTGATCATCTAGAGCTGAGCCAAAAAATCACGGGCGCGGCGGCTCTAGAGCTACAAGGCGAAGTGCGCCAAGTGTTGAAGGAACCGGCCTGGTCTGCCACCGCCAAACTGGAAGTGGCCGATCTGAAGCCCTTTGCCCCTGATCTAGCTGGAAAACCGCTCGCAATCCAGCTCAGCGCAAAAGGAGTATTGGCCCACTTTGAAGGTCAGGGTGAAATCAAAGCGACCGTGCCGGAACTCGGTCCTGCCACTGTGCGTTTTAGCGCAACGGGCGACGAGCAGGCCATACAACTGAAGACGTTGAAGTTGACCACTGCCGACCGGCCGCCACTGGCTCTGGATGCCAAGGGCGAACTGCAATTCGCCAAACTGCACTTCCAGGCTAGCGGGCAGTGGCAGGCACTGGCTTGGCCCTTGACCGGTCTTGCGCAAGTGGAAAGCCCCAGCGGCGAATTCAGTGCCGAGGGTACTCCGCAAGACTACCAATTCCGGCTGGCTGCCGAACTGCAAGGCCCCAATGTTCCCAAAGGCCACTGGACGCTCAATGGTCAAGGTTCTGACCAAGCGGTACGCGAGGTGCAATGGAATGCGCAGATCTTGGACGGTACGCTGAAAGGCAGCGCTGATGCCCGTTGGACCCCCACCGTCAATTGGCAAGCAACCCTAGCTGGAACCAGTTTGAACCCAGGAGTCCAGTGGAAGGAAATACCGGGCAAGCTGAATCTGCAGCTCAAAAGTGATGGTGAATTGAACAACGGCAAGCTGCGTGTGCATGTATTGCTGGAAGAGCTGGCGGGCACGCTAAGCGGCCAGCCCGTGCGCGGTGCTGCCGATGTCAGCCTGTTGGATCAGGATCTGAACATCAAAACGCTGAATTTGAAAGCGGGTCCAGCCCAACTGGAGGCAGAAGGTGCGCTGGCACAACGCTGGGATTTGCGCTGGAAGCTAGACGCACCGGAATTGAAATCACTGGTTCCCGGTTTGAGCGGCAGCGTAGCCAGCACGGGCGCCCTTAGCGGTTCGCGTGATCGGCCACGGGTCGCAACCCGTTTTACAGTACAAAATCTGCGCCAGGGCGACACCCAAATCCAGCGCCTACAAGGCGACGCCGATATCAATATCAGCGGCAATGATCGTTCCCAACTGAAGCTGCTTGGTGAAAACATGGTACTGGGCGGACAACGCTGGAAGTCCGTCACTCTGGATGGTGGCGGCACACCGAACGCCCATACCCTCAAGGCCGAACTGAGCGGCGATCCAGGTCGCTTCGTCCTGGCGTTAGCTGGCAAACTGCAACTGCCCGCGCTGGCATGGCAGGGCCAAATCACCCAACTGAGCGCCAAAGATACCCTTGCCGGAGACTGGAATCTGGAAAAAGCGGTCGCCGTACAGGCCGCAGCGGACAAAGCCAGCCTTGATAATACCTGCCTGCTCAGCACTCCAACTCGGCTTTGTCTGCAAGGCCAATGGAATGGTCCACGCGGTTTCAATGGCCGCGCCCAGCTCCAAAATCTTCAGCCGG
>JACSSB010000372.1 GCA_014879435.1 Phycisphaerales bacterium | reverse complement strand
ACCAAGGTCAGCATCAACAGCGCCATCAACCCCAGACCCAACGCCACCACCTGCACCGTGCTACCCGGCCCACGTCGGGCAATGTTGGCTAAACCAAAACGCCAAGCCACCCCAACTTGCGCACGTAGCAGACCTAAAGCCTTCACCAATCCCCAGGCGGCCAGTGCCAGCACCACCACAGTCCCCGCCACGCCAGCACAGACGTACAGCGCCAGCCGCGGTTCCCCCGCTTGCCAGATCAGCAACAGCAGCGTTGCTACCACGGCGGGACCGTACAGTGCCAGCAGTTGTGGATTGACTGGGCCGAGATCGCGGCGCAACACCCGCAACGGTGGCACCTCCCGTAACCGTAGCAAGGGCGGCAGACCGAAACCGAGCAGGGTCACCAAGCCGGTCACCAATGCGGGCAGCACCGGTCGCCAAGACGGTGCGGGCAGTTCAGCATCACCGACCAGTTGGCCGAGTACACCGCTCAAACCGTACTGGGCGCCATAACCGACCAATAGACCGGCCACACCGGCCAACAGCGCCAATCCCAGTAATTCCATAAAAAACAAACGGATGATCAGAGTCTCGGTTGCACCGACGCAGCGCAGAATAGCGACGCTATCCCAATGCCGGGCAGCAAAGCGGCGAGCGGCGATGGCGACTCCGACGCCCGCCAGAATCACACTGACCAACGCTGCCAGACTCAAAAACTGTTGTGCCCGGTCCAGCGTCGCCCGCAATTCGGCGCGCGCATCGCGCACGCCTTGCAGCTTCTCCCCTGTCGCCAGTCGCGGCTTCGCCCAGGCTTTGAACGCTTCGAGCACTGTCGGCTCACTCGCCAGCAATAAGCGGTAGTCAACCCGGCTGCCGGGTTGTACCAGTTGCGTTGACGGAATATCCGCCAGATTCATCAATAACCGAGGGGCGATGCTGAACAGATCGCCCGCCCGATCCGGCTCGTAAGCCAACACTGCCCCAACTTGGAAGGTGCGACTGCCCAAGCTGACCGTATCGCCAACTTTCAGACTCAATACCTGCAATAAGCGCTCATCCAACCACACTTGCCCCGGATCGGGGATGGATGTGACGGTACGTGGTGGATCGAAGGGCCGGTCGCTGACTTGCAAAGCACCTCGTAGCGGGTAACCAGGACTAACCGCCTTGACTTCGGCCAATTGGGTGAGATCGCCAGACAACACCACACTGCGAAAACTCAGGGTTTCCGCAAGCTGCAATCCCTGCAGGCGCGCTCCGTCGATCAGCGCGGCTTGAATCGGATTGGGCGCCGATATTACCCAATCCGCGCCCAGCAATTCGCTGGCCTTGCGCTCCATGGCCTGTTGGATGCGGTCGGTGAAAAAGCCGACGGCGGCGACACTGGCCACAGCGATCAGCAAAGCGACCGCCAGCACCCGCAATTCACCGGAGCGCCAGTCACGACGCAGGGCGCGCCAAGCCATATGCCCGATACTGCGCCAGTTCGGGAAATTCGCTGTAACCGGGGAAAACGTAGTCGTGTTAGACATGGCTTCAAACCTGATGGGACCGCTGTTCCGACTCGCCACGCAACCGACCATCGTCCAGCTCTAGTACCCGATCACAATAGGCGGCTAGTTCAGGATCGTGCGTGACTAAAATCAGAGTAGTACCCTGTTCCCGGTTAAGGGTAAACAATAATTCGACGATGCGATGACCGGTTTTCTGATCCAGATTACCGGTCGGCTCGTCGGCGAACAGCACATCGGGATTACCGGCGAAGGCGCGGGCGATAGCCACCCGTTGCTGCTCGCCACCGGATAGTTGCGTGGGATAATGGCGGGCACGGGCTTGCAAGCCGACCCGCTCCAGTAACTCCAATGCCTGACGACGGGCATCGGCTTGCCCAGCCAGTTCCAGCGGCAGCATGACATTTTCCAGGGCGGTCAGTCCGGTCAACAATTGAAAGGACTGGAAGACGAAACCGACCCGTTGCGCTCGCAACAGAGCGCGGCCATCCTCGTCCAGCGTACCGAGATCAGCACCCGCTAGCCACACCCGACCCTGACTGGGTACATCCAGACCTGCCAGTAAACCGAGCAGAGTGGATTTTCCAGAACCGGAGGCACCGATCACCGCTACTCGTTCACCTTGGGCAATGCGGAAGTTGATGTCGTCGAGGATAACGAGAGGGCCTTCGGGGCTGACGACTTGTTTCCCCAGCCCTTCGGCCCGCACGATATCGCGTGTTTGGTTGTCCGCCGACGGCGTGGCGGTTAGGCTTAGATCACTGGCCGCTTCCTGGCCATCATCCACATGCATGATTGGGTTCTCCGATGATAAAAATGAATCATTCACCTTGCTTAGCAATTTTCTTGCTGTGGGGCTTGGCGATCCTGTCCGGCCCTGTGGCCAGCGCTGAACCGCCAGTAATTTTGGTGCTAGGCGATAGTTTAAGCGCCGGTTATGGGATTTCGGTCGAACAGGGATGGGTTAATCTGCTGCAACGCCGACTGACGGAGCGCGGTTTTCCGCATCAGGTGGTCAATGCCAGTATCAGCGGCGACACCACCAGCGGCGGTCTGAGTCGTTTGCCAGCAGCCTTGGAACGGTATCATCCCGCTGTACTCGTGCTGGAGTTGGGTGCCAACGATGGCTTACGTGGCCAACCGCCGATGACGATGAGCCGTAATCTGGCACAAATGATCGAACAAGCCCAGCAGGCGGGTGCGCGGGTGTTGCTGGCGGAGATGCGGATTCCGCCGAATTATGGCCCCCTGTACACGCAAAAGTTTCAGGAAACTTTTACGGAACTGGCCCGACGTTACAATATCCTCTTGATTCCTTTCCTATTGAATGGAGTAGCGGGTCAACCGGCGTTGATTCAAGACGATGGATTGCATCCACGCGCCGAGGCGCAGCCACGGATTCTGGATAATGTTTGGGTGGTGCTGGAACCCGCGTTGAAGTCGTGATATTCCAATCGATGCCCCATGCACCGATCCTATTTGATCCCTAACGGCAGAAACGCCCATTCATCGCGTCTCCTCATCGATGCGCTGGCGTTGTTGCTGGGCAGCCTCCTGAATTTGTGATTCCAATTGACGTGCTTTATCTAGTGCCTCGGTCTGTGCGCTCAACGGATTATCGCATTTAGCCGTGGGCTGAGGTGCGCCGTGATCATCGGAACAGGCACTCAGCGTCAATAACAGACTGCTCAACAGGATGGGGCGAAGGTTCAGCATTTCGGCTCCTTGCAGATTGACTCAAGTAGTGAGTGTAAGGTGGATAAGCGCCCCGCACCGCATCCATCACCACTATCTATTATCTCCTGACGGATGCGCTCCGCTTATTCACTCTACGCCCCGAACAAAATCATTGGCGTACTTATTGCTCGGTTAAGGGGAATCTTCATTTTTCCCTGAAACCACCCCTGGCGATGCACTATGAATGCACCTAGCTCTCAAACACAGGT
>JACSSB010000055.1 GCA_014879435.1 Phycisphaerales bacterium | reverse complement strand
CGACAACTAAAGTAACAGCCCCTTTTAGGGGCTTTCCTCAAGCCACCCGCTATGCGGGTGGCTCGTGACCAACGAATCAACGTGCGCCCTGACCCCATATAATGGTGTGAACGGTCTGTAGCAGGATGACGACGTCGAAGAAGAAACTGTAATTCTTGATGTAATACAAGTCGTAGCACAGTTTCTCGCGTGCATCCTGCTCGGAAGCACCGTAGGGGTAGCAAATCTGCGCCCAGCCGGTGATACCCGGCTTGACCATGTGGCGCATGGAATAGTAAGGGATCTTCTTACAGAGATCCTTCACGAATTCCGGCCGCTCCGGTCGCGGGCCGACGAAACTCATATCGCCGCGCAGCACGTTGAACAACTGGGGCAGCTCATCGATCCGGGTTTCACGCAAAATCGCACCGACCCGCGTGACACGTGAGTCATTTTTCTGGGCCCAAACCGCCTTACCGCCTTTCTCGGCATTGACGACCATACTGCGGAATTTAATGACCTTGAACTCTCGATCTTTGAATCCCACTCGGGTCTGCTGATACAGAATCGGTCCTTCGCCGCCCGGCTCCAGCTTGATAGCCAGGACTGCCAGCAACATGATCGGCCAAGTCAGTGTCAGCAACAGCAAGCTGGCGAAGATGTCGAATCCACGCTTCACCGCACTCCTGAACCCGATACCCTGAAGTCCTTCGGCGAAGATAATATCGCTCGGCCTAAATACTTCCAGCCGGATCTTGCTCGTTTGCCGCTCGAAGAACTTCAGAAATTGATGGATCGCGATCCCATCGATCTTGCAATTGAGAACTTCTTCGACGGGGAATCCCTTGCGCTGGTCATCCATGGCCACCACGATCTCGTCGATACGCAGCTCATTGGCCAGATCTGGCAGGTTACTGGTGACCTGTAGCATACGGGTAGATGGCACTTTTGGAACTTCGTGCTCATGGAGCTGAATATACCCAGAGACGAGAAAGCCCAAGGTTCCCTGATGCTGCAAGGCTTCGATTTTGGACGCATTTTCGCCTACGCCCAGTACCAATATCCGGCGCTTGAGCCAGTCGTGGTTGGAAATTTTGAAAAAAATGAAGCGCCACAACAGCGTGCTCAGGAAGGCAACCGCAAACGCTAAGCTGAACTCGCCACGACTAAGAGCTAGGCTGGGAACCCAGTAATAAAACAGGGTCATTGCAAAGAGCCCAAACAGAAAGCTGACGCTAACCCGTAGCAGCATCTCGCTTTTGCCACTCCAGAAGTTACGCTCATACAAGCCTAGGGCAATCATGATCATCAACATGATGATTGTGAAGACCATCGCGCTCGGGACTATCTCATCCATACGGGGCCAGTCCCCCTGCTGGATCACGACGAAATACAGTATTCGTCCGAGATAAATCGACCCAAATAGGTTAAGCGCTTCCAACACTAGCAACGTCAGCATTGCCTGGGAAACATAATGCCGGAGCAAGCGTGTCATCATAGATGGATATCCATAATCGATGGATGAATCGCATCCATCGTGATCAGTAAATTAAAAAAGCGCACGTTTTTTAATCGCATAAGTTCAATCGGATCGGT
The DNA here is from genome assembly GCA_014879435.1 of Phycisphaerales bacterium. Lineage (GTDB taxonomy): Bacteria > Pseudomonadota > Gammaproteobacteria > Competibacterales > Competibacteraceae > Competibacter. The sequence goes on along the minus strand of JACSSB010000055.1, from coordinate 1,867 downwards.
ATCTTGACAAAGGCGTGTCTGCCACTTCCGACTCCTCCTCTATAATGCTTGTCCGCTTGTCCAGCTTCCCCTCACGAATGGATCATTATCGTATGTTCGATCTCGCCACCACCCGTATCGGTATCATCGGTCTTGGATATGTCGGTCTACCTTTAGCCGTCGAATTCGGCAAGCAGTTTTCCACAATTGGTTTAGATATCGACTCAAACCGTATCCGTGAGCTTCAGGCCGGTCACGACAGTACCTTGGAAGTTTCGACCGAGGAACTGCACCAAGCCCACCACCTGAGTTATACCGATCACATCGAAGATTTAGCCGCTTGTAACGTTTACATTGTTACCGTGCCCACCCCAGTGGATGATTATAAGCGCCCCGATTTTGGTCCCCTGATCGGTGCCAGCACCACAGTGGGCCGGTTGCTGAAGCCGGGCGACATCGCCATCTATGAATCCACAGTTTACCCCGGTGCCACCGAGGAAGTCTGCGTACCGATTCTGGAGCGGGAATCCGGCCTGCGCTTCAATACTGATTTCTTCGCGGGCTATAGCCCAGAACGCATCAACCCCGGCGACAAGGATCATCGGGTTACCACTATTCTCAAGATCACTTCCGGTTCCACGCCGGAAGCAGCGGAGTTTGTGGATGCACTGTATCAGCGAATCATTACCGCTGGTACACACCGCGCCACCAGCATCCGAGTGGCGGAAGCAGCCAAGGTGATCGAAAACACCCAACGGGACGTAAACATTGCCTTGGTCAACGAACTGGCGCTGTTATTCAATCGCCTGGGTATCGATACCGAGGAGGTGCTACTCGCCGCTGGTACCAAGTGGAATTTCCTACCGTTTCGGCCGGGGCTGGTCGGTGGCCATTGCATCGGTGTCGATCCCTATTACTTGACCTACAAGGCCCAACAGATTGGCCATCATCCAGAAATCATCCTGGCCGGGCGTCGCATTAATGATAGTATGGGCGCCTACGTGGTGCAACGGGTTGTCAAGCTGATGAATCAGCGCCGTATAGCAGTGACAGATGCAAAGATACTGATACTTGGCCTAACATTCAAGGAAAATTGTCCGGATTTGCGTAACACTCGGGTTGTGGATATCGTTCGAGAATTTCACGATTACAACGCCTGTGTCGATGTATACGATCCCTGGGTGGACCCCGAAGAAGCCCGGCATGAGTACGAGATCGACCCAGTCGCGGAGCTAAAACCAGGGCATTACGACGCTATCATCCTGGCAGTCGGTCACCGCCAGTTCCGTGAGATGGGGGCGGCAAACATTCGCGCTATCGGCAAACCCAATGCGGTGCTGTTCGATGTGAAATATGTGTTACCGGCCACCGATGTGGATGGTCGCCTGTAAGAATTAATGCGGAGTCCTCCATGAAAATTCTGGTCACGGGTAGCGCGGGTTTCATTGGCGCGGCACTGTCGCAGCGCTTGCTGGAACGCGGTGATCAAGTCGTCGGTTTCGATAATCTGAGCGACTATTACGATGTGAATCTGAAGCAAGCGCGGCTGGCGCGCTTACAGAGCTATCCCGAATTTACCGAGGTACGGGCCAATCTGGAGGATCGGGCGACGCTTAGCGACGTGTTTGCTCGGCATCAGCCACAGCGGGTGGTGAATCTGGCGGCTCAGGCGGGAGTGCGCTATTCGCTCGAAAATCCGCACGCTTATGTCGATTCCAATCTGGTCGGCTTCGTCAACATTCTGGAAGCCTGCCGCCATCATCAGATCGAACATCTGGTCTACGCCTCCAGCAGTTCGGTCTACGGCGCCAATACCCGGATGCCGTTTTCGGTACACGATAATGTCGATCACCCGCTGAGCTTGTACGCTGCCACCAAGAAAGCCAAT
>JACSSB010000072.1 GCA_014879435.1 Phycisphaerales bacterium | reverse complement strand
TCTCATGCCGTAGGAGGCCTGCATGAACATCAAAAAGGCGCTGGTGGTGGATGACTCCAAAGTCGCCCATCTGACCTTACGCAAACTGTTGCTCGAACGCGGCTTCGAGGTCGACTGGGTCGGATCGGGCGAGGATTGCATCAAATACCTGGAAACCAAGAAGCCCGGCATCATCTTCATGGATGTCATGATGCCCGGTATGGACGGTTTCGAAACTACCCGAGCCGTTACCGGACAGCATCAAGATGCTCCACCGATCATCATGTGCTCCGCCAACGCCACTGATGAAGACAAACGGGACGCCAAGGAAAGCGGTGCCGTCAAGCCCTACACCCCGGACCAACTGGACACGATCATACAAGCGGTCAGCGAAAATGTCGTAGCTACGTCCATAGAAGAACTGCCAACCGAAATCGAAGAATTGGCCAGCCCCACGCTCAGTATCGTCGAAAAAGAGCCTCTGGTGGTTCAAGACATTGCACCTGCGCCTGCACCCATACCTGCGCCTGCACCCATACCCACACTCGAACCGGTAGCTCCTCCTCCCACCGAAACACTGATTCACGCACCTCCCATTGGAGCAGTCAAATCCTCCAATGCCACCGAGGTCGAACAACTGGCCGAACGCGTGGCCTGGGCAGCCGCCGAGAAGGTTGCGCGTGATATCATCCAGGAGATGGTGCCCAATTTGACTCGCGAGATCGCGGCTCAAACCGCCCGTGGCGTCGCCGAAGATTTGGGACGAAGGGCAGCACATGCTGCGGTACGCGCCGCACAGGAAGCCGCCAAACAGGTTGCCACCGAAATCGCTCGCGGTACTGCCGAACGCACCGCACGCACCGCTGCACAGGAAAGTGCACGGGCCGTAGCCGAACAGGCCGCTCGTGAAGTGAGCGAGGGCGTCTCTCAACGTAATGTTGCTCATGGTCTTGAGGTCAATCGAGAAGAACTGATCCAAGAGATCGAGACCCGAGTTGCTCGGCACAGCCAGGAAATACTGAATCTGGCCATAGGCGGCCAGGACTTCAAACAGCAAATCCTGCAGATGGTCCGCTCCGGCATGCAGCCGATCATCGAAACCATCGCTCGGGAAGCCTCGGAGCGCACGGTTCGGCAAGCCACTGAAGACATGGTCGCCGAAGCAGCCGACGGCGCATCATCGACTCGGGTCAATGTGGCCATGATCATCAGCATCATTGCTCTGTTGGGAGCCGCCGCCGCATTGCTCGGCCCTGTGCTCAAGCTGTTCTGAGCACCTTCTTGTCGGCGGCGTGTTTTCTCGCGCCGCCGACACCTCCCTTGCCTAGCTCCACAACGTTGTCATGCGCGATTCATCTCCCACCCTTCGCACTTTCGTCTTGTGGCTGGGGCTGTGTTGCCTGCTTCCATGCGTGGCTACGGCCGAACCCGCGATCTTCTTCCCCCGCGATCGCATCCATCCGGTATTCGCTGCACACGGCATAGCAGTCAGCCAAGAGGCACGGGCCAGTGCAGTGGGACTGGATATCCTCAAGAAAGGTGGCAATGCGGTGGATGCAGCGGTAGCCATCGGCTTCGCGCTGGCGGTCACCTTATCGCAAGCCGGTAATCTGGGTGGCGGCGGCTTTATGCTGAGCTACGATGCACGAACCGGACAGACCGAAGCCATCGATTTCCGGGAAATCGCCCCCGCTGCTGCCGGACGAGATCAGTACTTGAACGACGCAGCGCAAGTGGATGAGCAGCGTATTCGCTTCAGCCATCAAGCGGCTGGTGTGCCAGGAACGGTGGCCGGATTGGCCCTGGCGCATCAACGCCATGGTCGCTTGGCGTGGCGACAACTGCTCGAACCGGCCAGACAACCAGCAGCACAAGGACGACCCTCAATCTGGCCTACGGCTCAGGCATTGTCGCTGCAGGTACCGGCATCTTGCTCAACAACGAAATGGACGATTTCGCCGCTAAACCTGGTACTCCCAACGCTTTTGGTCTGATCGGCGGCGATGCCAACGCGGTCGGCCCCGGCAAGCGTCCACTCAGCTCGATGACTCCAACCTTAGTATTCAAGGATGGCCATCTAGCGCTGGTCACCGGTAGCCCTGACGGCAGTCGCATTATCACCACAGTGCTGCAAATCCTACTCAACGTGATCGATCACGGCCTCAATATTGCCGAAGCTACGATCGCACCGCGCATGCATCATCAGTGGCTGCCGGATGAACTACAAATCGAGGAAGGTTTCAGCCCGGACACCCTACGGTTACTGAGCGACTGGGGCCACAAGGTCGTAGTCAAGAATGCCATGGGAGATACCCAGAGTATCGCTCGGGCTCCAGAAGGGTGGTACGGTTTCTCCGATACCCGCCGCGTGGGCGGATCAGCGGCAGGATATTGAATCCTGAGCCGCGTCATCGGCAATTTTTGTCGAAAATCTGATTCGAGTGTGGTTTATAACTCGACAGTGCGCCTTGCTTGTGAGTAGACTTCCAAGTCCGCCCGATGGCCACCGCTTTACCAATGTCTATCCCGTGTGGAGGATCATCCGACGGAATTCCCATGATTCGATTCAGCCTCTGGAAATGCACCCGTGAACGCCGACTTTCAACGCATCAAACGCCTGCCGCCTTATGTCTTCAACATCGTTAACGATTTGAAGGCTCAGGCCCGTGCCCGCGGTGAAGACATCATCGACTTCGGCATGGGCAATCCCGACCAACCGACTCCGAAGCACATCGTCGCCAAGCTGATCGAGGCTGCCCAGCGCGGCGATACCCACCGCTATTCGGTATCGCGGGGCATCCCGCGTCTGCGCCGAGCCATCTGTAGCTGGTACAAGACCCGCTACGATGTTGATCTCAACTTCGACACCGAAGCTATCGCCACCATCGGTTCTAAGGAAGGGCTGGCCCACTTGGCGCTGGCGACTATGAGTCCGGGAGACGCAGTGCTGGTGCCGAATCCAGCCTATCCGATCCACCCTTATGGCTTCGTTATTGCCGGGGCCGATATTCGCCATGTGCCCCTGATTCCTGGGGTGGATTTCTTTTCCGAACTGGAAAAAGCGATCAAGGATTCGTGGCCGCGTCCCAGGATGCTGGTACTCAATTTCCCAGCTAATCCTACCGCTCAGTGTGTGGATCTGGAGTTTTTTGAAAAAGTGGTGGAAATCGCCCGCGAGCACCGCATCTGGGTGATTCACGATCTGGCCTACGCCGATCTGGTATTCGATGGCTATACCGCCCCCTCAATCTTGCAGGTACCGGGCGCCAAAGATATTGCGATCGAATCCTTCACGCTATCCAAGAGTTACAACATGCCTGGCTGGCGGATCGGTTTCATGTGTGGCAATCCGACTTTGGTCGCCGCGCTGGGTCGGATGAAATCCTATCTTGATTACGGGATGTTCACCCCGATTCAGGTCGCTGGCATCACCGCCCTGGAAGGTCCGCAGGACTGCGTCGGCGAAATTCGCGACATGTACCGTAA
>JACSSB010000057.1 GCA_014879435.1 Phycisphaerales bacterium | reverse complement strand
AATGTGCTGTCCACGCCGATTGTGGTAACCCTGGACAATGAGGAAGCCGAAATCGTCGTCGGCCAAAACGTGCCCTTCGTGACCGGCACCTACACGACTTCGACCGGCGCGACCGATACTTCTACGGTCGGTAATCCCTTCCAGACTATCCAACGCCAGGATGTCGGTATCACCCTCAAGGTCAAGCCGCAGATCAACGAAGGCAATGCCGTCAAGCTGGAGATCTCGCAAGAGGTTTCCAATGTGGTGCCCTCGGCTAACTCGGCAAGTCAGGGGCCGACCACCAACAAACGAGCGATCAAGACCAACGTGCTGGTCGAGGATGGACAGATCCTGGTGCTGGGTGGATTGATCGACGATCAATTGAACGAGAGCGCACAAAAAGTGCCGTTGTTGGGCGATATTCCGTTATTGGGCAATCTATTTCGCTATCGCAGCACAAACAAGCTCAAGCGCAACCTGATGGTATTCCTGCATCCAGTGATCCTGCGAGATCCGACACAGGGCACCTTGTACACCAGTAGTAAGTACAGCTACATCCGGCAGGAGCAGTTGGCAGCCCGAAACAAAGGCGTTTATCTGTTGCCCGAAACCCAGACGCCGTTGCTCAAACCTCAAGAAGAGGTCAAAGCCCAGGGAACGATTCTGAACACCGCACCGGAAAAGCCGGAACCTCCTGCTGCTCCCCCGCCAGTGGCCGAACAATCGGGGGGTTTTGGATTCAATAATCAATGAACGAACACATCGCTCTTGAATCCGCATCCGACGATGAAGGTGTAACCTCCCGCGACAATCGCTCTTTGCCTTACGCCTTCGCTAGACGCCATGGGGTGCTGGTGGTGGAAGAGGAGGATAACAAGATCACCGTTGCTTGCCGGGAGGGCATCGGTGCGCGCAGTCTGGCGGAGTTGCGTCGCTTTCTGAGTACCCCTTTGCGGCCAGTACTGGTATCGGCCGAGCATTTCGAGCGGATGTTGCAAGACAGCTATGAAGGTGATAGCGACGGTGCAGCCCGCATGATGGAAGATCTGGGCGATGAAATGGATCTCAATCAAGTTGCACAGAACCTGCCCGAGCCGGAGGATTTGCTGGAAAGTGCCGATGATGCGCCCATTATCCGCTTGATCAATGCCTTGTTGACCGGGGCGATTAAAGAGAGCGCTTCGGACATCCATATCGAAACCTTTGAAAATCGGCTGGTAGTACGATTTCGAGTGGATGGGGTATTGCGTGAAGCCCTGCAACCGCCACGGGCGGTAGGGCCATTGCTGGTGTCTCGGGTCAAGGTCATGGCCCATCTCGATATCGCTGAAAAGCGTCTGCCGCAGGATGGGCGCATTTCGCTCAAGGTCGCAGGACGGCCGGTGGATGTGCGGGTCTCGACCATGCCGACTGGTCACGGCGAACGGGTAGTACTACGTCTGCTAGACAAGCGCGAAGGGCGATTGGATCTGCGCCATCTGGGGATGCAGGCCCATGACGAGCTACGCTTGTTGAAGCTGATCCATCGGCCGCACGGTATCTTGTTGGTTACCGGCCCGACTGGATCTGGCAAGACCACCACGCTTTATGCTGGACTGACCCAGCTCAATGATCGTAAGCGCAATATCATGACCGTCGAAGATCCCATCGAATATTATCTCGATGGGATCAGCCAGACCCAGGTCAACTCCAAGGTCGAAATGACCTTTGCCCGTGGCTTGCGCGCTATCCTGCGTCAAGACCCTGATGTGGTTATGGTCGGTGAAATCCGCGATCTGGAAACAGCCGAAATTGCGGTACAGGCTTCGCTGACCGGACATCTGGTGCTATCCACCCTGCACACCAACAGCGCGGTCGGTGCCATCACCCGGTTGCGCGACATGGGCGTGGAACCTTTTCTCCTGTCTTCATCGCTGGTCGGCGTATTGGCCCAGCGCCTGGTGCGCAAGCTCTGTTCGCACTGCAAGCAACCGCATGTTGCCACCTCGGCCGACTGTGAAATCTTGGGTGTGAGTGCGGCCAAGCCGCCGATGCTGTATGTGCCAAGCGGTTGCGATCAATGCAATCAGTCTGGGTTTCGGGGTCGTGGCGGGATCTTCGAGTTGGTGGCACTGGATGAGACTATGCAAACCCTGATTCACGAGGGCAAGGGCGAACAAGAGATGGAACGCCACGCCCGGCTATCCAGCCCGAGCATCCGCGATGATGGTCGACGGCGGGTGCTGGCGGGCGATACCGCGTTGGCGGAGTTGGTTCGGGTGACCAAGGAGGACTAGGTGCCAGCCTTTCAATATAGCGCTCTTGACGGCAAGGGCCGTCAGCGCAAGGGGCTGATCGAGGCCGATACCCCCCGATTGGCTCGACAGGCACTGCGCGAGCGCGGCCTAAGTCCGCTGGGAATGGAGGAAGTATCCAACCGTGGGCAGCAGCAGCGGGGCGGCCACTGGTGGGGTGGGCGCGTTCGGGTCAGCGCCACGGATCTGGCCCTGATCACCCGCCAGATGGCCACCTTGGTCAGTTCCGGCCTACCACTGGAAGAGGCTCTGGGCGCGGTGGCTCAGCAGTCCGACCGGGCGCGGTTGAGTGGTTTACTGTTGGCGGTACGCACTCGAGTGCTGGAAGGGCATACTCTGGCGACCGCACTTGGTGATTTTCCACGGGTATTTCCCGAGCTGTATCGGGCCACTGTCGCCGCTGGTGAGCAATCTGGCCACTTGGATGTGGTGTTCGAGCGGCTGGCCGACTATACCGAAGCCCGCCAGCAGATGCGCCAGAAGGTGGGATTGGCGTTGTTCTATCCGTTGCTGCTGACTGGGGTTGCGGTTCTGATCGTCGCTGGCCTGCTGACCTATGTGGTGCCACAAGTGGTGCAGGTCTTTAGCAGTCTCAATCAGCAATTGCCTGCGTTGACCCGAGGCTTGATCGCACTCAGCGATTTTCTGCGCCAGTACGGTTGGTTGATACTGCTTGCGCTAGCGGTCGGGGGGATCGGTTTAGCCTATGCCCTGCGCCGGATCGGTTTTCGGCGAAGGGTGCACCGCTTATTGCTGCGTTTGCCGTTGCTGGCGCGCCTGATTCGGGGAGCGAATACCGCTCGTTTTGCGCGTACCTTCAGCATTTTGATGGCGAGCGGTGTGCCGGTATTGGAGGCTTTGCGGATTTCTGCGCAGGTGCTAGCTAATCTGCCGATGCGCGAGGCAGTGGAACAGGCGGCGGTACGGGTCAGGGAAGGAGCCAGCTTGCATAAGGCGATCGGCAACAGCGGTTATTTTCCACCGATGACCTTGCAGCTCATCGCCAGCGGCGAAGCCAGCGGTCGGCTGGAAAGCATGCTGGAGCGAGCGGCGATGCAGCAGGAGAGCGAAACCGAGACCTTGATCGCCGCGTTGCTGGGGATTTTTGAACCGATGTTGATTTTGGTGATGGGGGGCGTGGTGCTGGTGATCGTGTTAGCGATCCTATTACCGATTTTCGATCTCAATCA